>NZ_CVRT01000159.1 GCF_001261915.1 Halorubrum sp. SD626R | reverse complement strand
CCCTCGTGCGAGGGAGTCGCTGGCGCCGTCGGCGCCAGCGACGAGGCTGGGGAGGTGTGAGGCGCGGTGCTGTGCGGTGGGTGGGGACTCAAAGGGGCAGTCGGGAGGACGGCGCAGGCGACGTAAGCACCGCAGGGAGCGAACGAAGTGAGCGACTGAGGAGCGCAGCGAGCGTGCGCCGTCCTCCCGACTGGGGCTTTAGAGGTGTTCGCCGCCGTTCCGGAGTTACCAGAGAATAACAGAGCGGCTGGGGCTTTGGAGGTTCACGCTAACGATCCGTCAGCATCCGTAAATAAGTGAGCGGTTGGGATTCTGAAGGGATTCGTCGCAGCGTCGTCGATCGTTTATAAATATTCGACGGTAACGTCCGGATTCAGTTATAAAATATCTCCGTCCCGACCAGAGGCTCCGTAATCGCTCGAGTACCGACCGCAACCCCCTTCCCTCGCCCGGGCCCGCCTTCGGGTATGCAACCGACAGGGCACCTGCGCGGCGACGCGGTCCGCGTCGCCGGCGACGCCCGCCAGCGCTTCCACGACTCCCGGGGTTACGGCCGCCCGCTCGGCGGGAACGAGATCGCGCTCTCGCGCGTCGAGGCGGCCCATCTCCTCTTCCGCGGCGACCTCTCGGGGGTCGCGCTCGACGGGGACGAGGAGGTCGGCTTCGAGCGCTTCTTCGTCGAGAGCGCGGCCGCGGCCGACCGGTTCGCGGTGCGCTACCTCGTCTACGCCGACCTCCGCGACCGCGGCTTCTACCTCTCGCCCGCCCGCGAGCCGTGGCCCGGCGGAGAGGCCGGCGTCGCCGACGCGGTCGACTTCGTCGCCTACGAGCGCGGCTCGACGCCCGACACGGGCGAGGTGAAGTACCCGGTGCAGGTCGTCGGGGAACGCGAGTCGCTGCCCGCGGCCGGGCTCGCCGGGCGCACCCTCGCCGTCGTCGACGAGGAGTCCGACATCACCTACTTCTCGGCGACCGAGGGTCGGATCGCGGGCGCGACCGAGTACGAGCCCCCGGAGCGCCTCGACGGCGTCCTCCTCGCCGACCGCGTCGTCGTCTGGGACGCCCCCGAACCCCTCTACGAGCGGGGCTTCTACGGCCAGCCGCTCACCAGGCGCGCGGCCGCCGTCGAGGGCGCGCTCCAGCTCTCCCTCGTCGAGGCCGCGTCGCTCGCGGCCGACGGCGTCCTGTCGTTGTCCGCGTCGGTGGGGGCGGCGGACGGCGTGGACGGCGCGGCCCCCGCACAGCCGGACGGCCCCGCCGCCGCGGTCGTCGCCCGCGGCCGCGACGTGGAGGGCGAGCGGTTCGACCGCCGGCTCGCGGTGTACCGACGCCTCCGCGCGGCCGACGCGGTCCCGAAGACCGGCTTCAAGTTCGGCGCCGACTTCCGGACGTACCTCGACGTGGAGACGGTCGAGGACCTGCCGCACTCCGAGCACCTCGTGCGCGTCGTCGACGCCGACCACCGGTTCTCTCCCCGCGAGCTCTCGCTCGACGTGCGGCTCGCGGGCGGCGTCCGCAAGGAGATGGTGTTCGCGCTGACGGCGGTGGACGGTGGCGAAGGCGACGGGACCCCCGCCGACGACACGGTCCGCGACGCCGACGTGGAGTGGCTCTCGGTCGGGCGACTGACGCCCTGACGGGCGCCGGCGGGAACACCCGACGTCGCCCCGGCGAGACGAGCGGAACCGTTTTCCGACGCCTGATTCTCTTGCCGGCCATGAGCGAGCACTCCGTGTTCCCCTCCGACTCGGACGCCTACGACATCTCCACGGTCGACCTCAGCGACGACCGGTACGAGGTCCAGCAGTCGCTGGTGAGGAACAAGTACGCCGTCAGCGACAGCGCCGGCGACGTCGTCCTCCGCGGGAAACAGAAGCTGTTCAAGCTGAAAGAGGAGTTCCCCTTCGTCACCGGCGACGACGAGGACGCGTTCTCGGTGAAGGCGGGGAAGGTCCTCGACATCGCCGGCAACTACGCCATCGTTGACGCGGGCACCGGCGAGGAAGTGGTCGTCTTGGACGAGGACTACTCCCTGTTCGTCGAGAACTGGACGATCCGCGACCCCGGTTCGGGAGAAGCGTTAGCGACGATCAAGTCGAAGAACAAGCTGCTGTCGGGGCTCCGCCACCTCGTCTCGGTCGCGAACCTGATCCCGAACAAGTACGAGATATTCGACGCCGACGGCGGTCACGTCGGCGACATCGAGGGGCAGTTCTCGATGCGGGACGCCTACACGGTCACCATCGACGACGCGAGCGACGTGCCGAAAGAGGCCGTGATCGCCGCCGCGTGCATCCTCGACGCCCTCGAAAACAAGTAGCGGCGGTCGCGGCGCGGCCGCTTCCCGCTCGCGGAGTCGCCTGTTCGCCTACTCCCCGCCGAGCTTCGACTCGCCGACCGGATCGTGGCCCTCGATGACCTCCGTACCTCCCATGTACGGACGCAGCGCCTCGGGGACGGTGACGGTGCCGTCGTCGTTCTGGTAGTATTCCAAGATCGCGACGACGATCCGTGGGACCGCGAGCCCCGAACCGTTCAGGGTGTGGAGGTACTCCGCGGACTCGTGGTGCTCCTCGCGGTACCGAATGCCGGCGCGACGCGCCTGGAAGTCCTCGAAGTTCGAGACGGAGGAGACCTCCAGCCAGCGGCCGCCCTCCTCGGGGCCCTCGTCCATGTCGTCGCCGGGCGCCCACACCTCCACGTCGTACTTCTTCGCCTGCGTGAACCCGAGATCGCCGGTGCACATCTCCAGGATGCGATAGGGGAGTTCGAGGCGGCGGAGCACCTCTTCGGCCTCGTCGACGAGCCCCTCGAAGCGCTCGTCGCTCGCCTCGGGCCGGACGAAGTTCACCATCTCCACCTTGTTGAACTGGTGGACGCGGACGATGCCGCGCGTCTCGGTGCCGTGTTCGCCCGCCTCCTGCCGGAAGTTCGGCGTGTACGCCTGGTACTTCAGCGGGAGGTCCTCGCCGAGCAGGATCTCGTCGCGGTGGAGGTTCGTCACGGGCACCTCCGCGGTCGGGAGCAGCCAGAGGTCGTCGTCGTCGTACGCGTCCTCGTTCGACCCCTCGACGCGGTAGGCGTCCTCGGTGAACTTCGGGAGCTGGCCGGTGCCGCGCATCGACGCGGAGTTGACCGGGATCGGCGGGAACACGTCCGTGTACCCCTGCTCGCGGTGCACGTCGAGCATGAACTGGATCAGCGCGTGCTCCAGCCGGGCGCCGTCGCCCTTGGCGACGTAGAAGCCGCCGCCCGCGACCTTCGCGCCGCGCTCGAAGTCGAGGATCTCCAGCTCCTCGCCGAGGTCGTAGTGCGGCTCCACGTCGTCCGGGAGCTCGCGGAGGTCGTCGAACCCCTCGCGCCGCCGTTCGACGTTCTCCGACTCGTCGGCGCCGACCGGGACCGACTCCTGCGGGATCTGGGGGAGTTCCAGCAGCGACTCTTCGAGTTCGGTCTCCAGCTCGTCGGCGCGCTCCTCGATCGCTTGGAGCTCGGCCTTGAGCTCCTGTGACCGCTCGATAGCTTCCTGCGCCGCCTCCTCCTCGCCCGCCTGCTTCAGTTCGCCGATCTTCGAGGAGACCTCGTTACGCTCGTGTCGGAGGTCGTCGCCCCGCTGTTTCAGCTCCCGCCACTCCTCGTCGATGTCGAGTATCCGATCGAGGTCCACGTCGACGCCCTTGTTGTCGAGCGCCTCGCGGACGACCTCGGGGTTCTCCCGGACGAACTGTCGAGACAGCATTTAATAGGGATTCCGCGGGGCGACTCAAAACCGTATCGGAGCGTCGGCATCGGTTGGCACGGTGGCGCTCGGTGAAACGCGGCGCGCCTCGCGTCAGGGGATGAACGCGAAGTTCGCGACCACCATGAGCAAGGCGAGCGCGGCGACGACGACGCCCATCGCGCGCATCGCGAGGATCCGCGTGTCGCTCGGTTCGATCCGCTGCGTCGATCCGTCGGGCGAGCGCGTCTGCCACGCGGTCAGCTTTCGCGGGAACGCCGCCATCGCCAGCGCGCCGGCGGCGACGAGGAGGGGGACGGCGACGAAGAACAGCCGGAAGGGTGCGGGGAGCATGCGTGGCGAAGTGCCCGCGCGAGCCAACAAAGCGTTACGGAATCGCCGCGACCGCGGGGGCGTCGGCGACGCCGGCGGGTCACGCGGATCACCACGGTTTAAATAGCGCGCCGCGAGCGGATGTGGCATGCTCATCACGGGCGCGGAGCTCGCCGACGGGCGGGTCCGCGACGTTCGGATCCGAGACGGAACCATCGACGCGGTCGAGCCGGCGAACGCCGGGATCGACCCGGACGCCGGCGAGCGCGTCGTCGACGCCCGCGGGCGACACCTCCTGCCGGGCGCCGTCGACGTCCACGTCCACTTCCGGGAGCCGGGGGGGAGCCACAAGGAGACCTGGGCCTCCGGCTCGCGGAGCGCGGCCGCCGGCGGCGTGACGACCGTCGTCGACCAGCCGAACACCTCGCCGCCGACCGTCGACGGCGACGCCTACGACGAGAAGGCCGCGCTCGCCGCCGACTCGCTCGTCGACTACGGGATCAACGGCGGGGTCACCGCCCACTGGGACCCCGAGGGCCTGTTCGAGCGCCCCCTGTTCGCGCTCGGCGAGGTGTTCCTCGCGGACTCGACCGGCGACATGGGGATCGCCGTCGACCTGTTCGAGGACGCGATCGCCGAGGCCGCCGCCCGCGACGTCCCGGTCACGGTCCACGCCGAGGACGAGACGCTGTTCGACGAGGGCGCGCTCGACGGGGACCTCGGCGGGGTCGGCACCGCCGCGAACGCCAACGCGTGGTCCGCATACCGCACCGCCGAGGCGGAGGTCACCGCGATCGAGCGCGCGCTCGACGCCGCCGCCGAGAGCGACGCGCAGGTACACATCGCCCACACGTCGACGCCCGAGGGGATCGACGCCGTGCGCGAGGCCCGTGAGGCCCGCGAGTCTGCGACGGACGCCGACGGGAGCGAGGCCGAGTCGAGGGGCGTCGTCCACCCCACTTGCGAGGTCACGCCGCACCACCTGTTCCTCTCGCGCGAGAACGCCGGGCGGCTCGGCACCTTCGGCCGGATGAACCCGCCGCTCCGCTCCGAGGATCGGCGGACCGGGGTGTTCGAGCGCCTCCGCGACGGCGACGTCGACGTCGTCGCCACCGACCACGCGCCCCACACCGTCGCCGAAAAGCGGCGGGGGCTCGCCGACGCGCCGAGCGGCGTCCCCGGGGTGGAGACGCTGTACCCGCTCCTCCTGGAGTCGGTGCGGAAGGGAGAGCTGAGCCTGGAGCGCGTCCGCGACGTGGTCGCCGCCAACCCCGCGTCGATCTTCGGGGTCGGGGCGAAGGGGCGCGTCGCCGAGGGCGCCGACGCCGACCTCGTCCTCGTCGACCTGACGAACCCCCGCGAGATCGAGGCGGGCGCGCTGCACGGCGCCTGCGGCTGGACGCCCTTCGAGGGGTTACAGGGCGTCTTCCCGGAGCTGACGCTCGTCCGCGGCGCGGTCGTCTACGAGCGCGACCCCGTCACGGGCGCCGAGTCGTTCGGCGAGCCGGTCGGTCGGAACGTCCGGGAGCCGTAGGCCGAGCGCGCGCACCCGGCGTCCGGCGGTTCGGGATTCGGTGCGCGGGGGAATCCGGCGGCCCCCGCTCGCGGGCCGGATCGGCCGTGTACGGACCGCACCGCTCGGCGGAACGCATATGCCGCTGCTATCCTAAGCGGTTTCGTATCAATGATCGTGGGTCTCCGTATCACGGGGGAGAGTGACGGGGCGGGCGCACCGAGAGAGCGAACCGCGCGACGGGAACGGGTCGCGGGAACGGGTCGATCCGCGCGGCCGAGTCGGACCGCGGGGAGCGACCGGACCGACGGGCGACGGGCTCCGACATGACGGACGCCGCGGAGACCGGGCCGGGCGGGGTCGACGCCGGCGGAACGGGAGAGACCGAGCGCTCCCCGCTGGCGCCCGA
Source organism: Halorubrum sp. SD626R (assembly GCF_001261915.1). Classification (GTDB taxonomy): domain Archaea; phylum Halobacteriota; class Halobacteria; order Halobacteriales; family Haloferacaceae; genus Halorubrum. The sequence continues at coordinate 65,608 of NZ_CVRT01000159.1, read as the reverse complement.
CGAGGTCGCCGCGCTCGCGGAGCGCGTCGTCGACAACGTCGAGGAGGTGATCGTCGGGAAGCGGACGGCGGTCGAGCACGTCCTGATCGCGGTCCTCGCCCGCGGACACCTCCTCGTGGAGGACGTGCCGGGCGTCGGGAAGACGACGCTCGCGAAGTCGGTGTCGCGCTCGATCGGCGGCTCGTTCAAGCGCGTCCAGTTCACGCCCGACCTCCTCCCCGCCGACGTCACCGGCGTCAACGTCTTCAACCAGCGCACGGACGAGTTCGAGTTCCAGCCGGGGCCGGTGTTCGCCAACGTCGTCCTCGGCGACGAGATCAACCGGGCCCCGCCGAAGACGCAGTCGGCCCTGCTGGAGGCGATGGAGGAGGGGCAGGTGACGACCGACGGGGAGACCCGCTCGCTCCCGGACCCCTTCTGCGTGATCGCCACCCAGAACGACGTCGAGCCCGGCCAGACGTACGACCTCCCGGTCGCGGAGATCGACCGGTTCACGAAGAAGATCCGGCTCGGCTACCCGAGCACCGACGAGGAGGCCGAGATCATCGGGCGCATGGCCGGCGACCACCCCGTCGACGCCGTCGAGCCGGTCGCGTCGATCGAGGAGGTCCGGCGCGCCCGGGCGACGGTCGCCGGCGTCGACGCGACCGAGGCGGTCCGGGAGTACGTCGCGCGGCTGGCGGCGTACACGCGCCGGAACGCCCGGCTCGGCGTCAGCCCGCGGGGGAGCCTCGCGCTGCTCCGGACCGCGCAGGCGCGGGCCGCGCTCGACGGTCGCGGGTACGTGATCCCCGACGACGTCCAGGCCGAGGCGCCGACCGTGTTCGCGCACCGCGTCCGCGCCGACTCCGGGACCGACGGGGCGACGGTGGTCGAGGACGCCTTGGACCGGACGAGCGTGGAGTGATCGCCCGTGTCGTCACCGATCCTCACCCGACGCGGTCGCGTCGTCCTCGCGGTCTGCGTCGGCGGCGTCGCCATGGCGTTCGCGGCCGGCGGGCGGTCGCTGGAGGCGGTCGTCCTGCCGAGCGCCGTCGCGCTCGCGGCCGGGTACGTCCAGCTCGCCCGGATCGACGAGCCGACCGTGGAGCGGACCCTCCCGCCCGAGGGGTTCGTCGGCGAGGGCGGCGAGGTCCGCCTCGCGTTCGAGGGCCCCGGCCCGGGCGGGCTGTCGCCGACGTACGTCGCCGACGTCGACGACGCGCTCGACGACGGACTGGAGGGACCGGCGGGGCCGGTTCGGACCTCCGTCGGCGACGCGCCGGCGACGTACCGCGTCGGCTACCTGCGCCGGGGCGAGCGACGCTTCGGGCCCGTCACGGTGACGGCGAGCGACGTCTTCGGGCTCTTCGAGCGGGAGGCGGTCGTCGAGGCGTTCGACGAGACCCTCGCCTACCCGGCGTGCCGCGAGGTCCCGGCGCGGCTCCGCCGGTCGCTGTACGCCGACGACGCCGTGGGCGCGAGCCGGCGGCGCGAGGAGTTCGACCGGCTCCGGGAGTACGCGCGCGGGGACCCCCTCCGCGACGTCCACTGGGCGGCGACCGCGAAGCACGACGAGCTCGTGGTGAAGGCGTTCGCCGCGCAGACGGAGCGCGGTCGCGTGACGATCGCGGGCGAGACCGCGGACGGTCGGGAGGACGCACCGGGCCGTAACGGCGCAGGGGACCGGGCGACCGCCGTCAGGCGAGAGGGTGCGACGGATCGGGACCCCGCCGACGCCCTCGCGGGCGCGGCCGCCAGCCTCGCGCTCGCGCTGCTGGACGACGGCGTGCCGGTCGACCTGACGCTCCCCGGGGGCGAGGTCTCGGCCGATCCGGGCGCCCGCGGGCGTCGAGCCGTCCTCGAACTGGCCGCGCGGACCGGTCCCGGAACGGTCGGCGTTGAGGAGGCCGACGCCCGCGTGGTCGCCGACGAGCGCGGCGCGCGGTACCGCGTCGGCGACCGGACGCTCGCGTTCGACGAGGTGGCCGGAGCGCCCGTCCGCGCGGCGGTCGGCGGCGGCCCGGGCGGCGGCGAAGTCGGGGACGCCGGGGGGACGGCGACCGAAACCGATCCGCCGGACGGGGTCGGAGACGAGACGGCCGCCCGCGGTGGAGTCGCGTCCGCGACCGGAGGCGAGGCGGCCGGCCGACGAGACGAGGTGATCGGCGGATGAGGCGGCCGCGGATCGGGGACCTGGCCCGGCGGCTGCGGTCGGCGGTCGACCCGCCGGCGCTCGGCGTCGCGGTCGTCACGGCGGCGTACCTCTCGGTGTTCCTCTCCGCGACCGACGTCGTCGGGGGGACGGGACGGACCGCGGTCGCCGTCGCGGTCGCCGGCGGCGCCGGGCTCGCCCTCGCGCGGTACGTCGGCGAGCGGACGGCGGTCCGGCTGACCGCGGGCCTGTTCGCCGCGACGCTGGCGGGGTACTACTTCGCGATCCCCGCGAGCCGGCGGGCGGTGTTCTCGCCCGAGAACGTCGCGCTCGACGTGGTGTCGCTGCTGACCGGGCTCTCGATCCTCCGGCTCGCGCTCGCGGACCTGTGGGTGCTCGCGGTCGCGCCCGTGCCGACGTTCCTCGTCGGCTACCTCGTCGGCCGCGGGCGACAGATGGGCGCCGCGGGGGTCGCGGGCGGCACGCTCGGATTCCTCGTGCTCACGGGCGACGCGGGCGGGACGGCAACGCTCGCCGGCGTGGTCGGGGTCGCGCTCACCGCCGGGCTCTCGACGCTGTCGATGCCGGGCGGGATCCGGGACCACGGCGACACGCTCGCGGCCGTGTTGGCGGCGATGGTGCTCGTGAGCGCGACGCTCAGCCTCCTCCCGGCCGGCGCGGCCCAACCGTGGGCGCTCGACCGCGGGACCCCGACGCTGGAGTCGTCGATCGAGGCGGACGACGAGGTGGAGATCGTCGGCCCGACGCGGCTCTCGCCCGAGGTCAGGTACACGATCGAGAGCCCGGTCGCGGCGAACTGGCACGCCGGCAGCTACGACACCTACACCGGCGACGGCTGGGTGAGATCCGGCGAGCAGTCCCCCCTGGAGGAACCCCTCGACGGCCCGCCGGGCGACGCGACGCGCGCGAACGTCACGATCACCGCCGAGGGGGAGTCGGCGTCGCTGCCGGCGCCGTGGAAGGTCGTCGACGTCCGGGGCCCCGCGGCACAGACCGCGCGGGTGGACGAGCACGGGACGCTCCGGCTCGCAGAGCCGCTGGGGGCGGGCGAGACGGTCACGGTCGAGAGCCGGGTGCTCGACGCCGACCCCGACGCGCTCCGGAACGCCGGGACCGACTACGACCCCGCGATCGAGGACCGGTACACGCAGCTCCCCGCGAGCACGCCGGACCGGGTCGGCGAGCGCACCGAGGAGATCCTCGCGGCGGCTGACGCGGAGAACCCGTACGATCAGGCCGTAGCGATCGAGCGGTACCTGCGCGAGGAGTACGAGTACTCGCTCACCGTCCGGAAGCCCGACGGCGACGTGGCCGACGCGTTCCTCTTCGAGATGGACGCCGGCTACTGCGTCTACTTCGCGACGACGATGACCGCGATGCTGCGCTCGCAGGGGGTCCCGGCGCAGTTCGTCACCGGCTACTCGGAGGGCGAGCGGATCGGCGGGGACCGGTACGTCGTCCGCGGCCAGGACGCCCACGCGTGGGTGAAGGCGTACTTCCCGGGCCACGGGTGGGTGACGTTCGACCCGACCCCCGCCGCCGAGCGCGGCGAGGTCCGGAGGGCGCGCCTCACCGACGCGCGCTCCGCGGGCGAGCCGGGAGTGGACGTCCCGGCCTCGGAGCCCGAGGTGACGGCGCCGTCGATCGTCCCCGATCCGGGGGCGTCCCCGGCCGCGACCGGCGCGGCGAACGGGAGCGACGCGACGGGGACGGACGCCGACGCCGCGACCGACAACGCCACCACCGGCGCGGACGCCGCCGACCGGCGGGGGACCGGGCTCACCCGCGGCGCGGTCTCCGACGAGCCGCGGCCGGGGGAGGACGACTCCCCGCTCCCGTCGGGAGAGACCGTCGCGTACTGGCTGTTCGCGGCCGTGATCGGCGTCACGGGCGCCCGGCGCTTCGGCGTCGACGAGCGGGCGGCGCGGGCCGCCCGGCTCCGGCTCCCGTGGGGCGGCGCCGACCCGACCACCGACGCGAAGCGGGCGTTCGCGGACCTGGAGTACCTGCTCGCCCGTCGGTACCGGGAACGGCGCGCGGGGGAGACCCCGCGGGCCTACCTCGACGCCCTCCGCCGCCGCGGACTCGACGAGCGGGCGCTCGCGGTCGGGGAGACGTACGAGCGGGCGGCGTACGCCGGGACGGTGACGCGCGCCGAGGCCGACGAGGCGCGCCGGACGGTCCGACAGCTCGCGCTGGAGGCGACGCCGGTCGTCGGGCGGCTGTTCGACTGACCCGCTCGCGCCGTCTTTCTGGCCCGGCGTCGGCGTTGGCTCGCCCGGCCCGTTCCCGTCGCTCGCCCGTCTGAGCCGGCGGCGAACGCGCGCCGCGGTCGCACTCCCGACACTATTTAATACGGTCACCATGTACGTCCGACCGTAATGTCGGAAGTCTGCTCGACGTGCGGACTGCCCCAGGAACTCTGCGTCTGCGAGGACGTCGCGAAAGAGTCCCAGCAGATCAGCATCCGCATCGACGAGCGCAGGTACGGAAAGGAGGTAACGGTCATCGAAGGATTCGACCCGAAAGACGTCGACATGAGCTCCCTCTCGTCGGACCTCAAGTCGAAGTTCGCCTGCGGTGGCACCGTCGAGGACGGCGCCATCGAGCTGCAGGGGAACCACTCGGGCCGCGTGGAGGACTTCCTCCGCGACAAGGGCTTCAACGTCGCGTGACCGTCACCTGACCGTCCGGCGTCGAGCGATCCGCGAATTCGGTTTTTACCAAGCCGCTCGGTGAGCGCCCGCTCCGCGGGCAGCGACGCGGTTCCGGCCTTCTACACGTCTCAGACGAGCAGCGCCGCCCGGCCGACGACGAACGCGGCCGCCGCGAGGAAGGTGCCGTACTTGAACCGGCGCTGCGCAGTCGCCGGGTCGCCGAACCCCTCGTAGCAGGCGTACAGCATCACCGCGTCGGCGACGGCGACGAGGAGGAGGTAGGCGCCGCCGAAGATACCGGCGAAGTACGGGACCGGGCTGGCCGCGACGGCGACGAGGAGGGCGGCGGCGCCGACCCACAGCGCGCGCTCCTCGCCGACCGCGATGGGGAGCGTGCGGAGTCCCTCCTCGCGGTCGCCGGCGACGTCCTCGACGTCCTTGATCACCTCGCGGGTGAACGTCGAGAGCCCGGCCAAGAGCGCGAGGACGACGACCGCCTCTGGGGCGCCGACCGCGGCCCCGCCGAACAGGAACGTCGAGCCGACCAGGTAGGAGACGAGCGCGTTGCCGAGCCCCGGCGTCCCCTTGAACACCGTCGTGTAGGTGACGAGCGCGACGAGGTTGACGCCGGCGATGGCGACCGCGAGCGGCGGCAGGAGGGCCGCGAACGCGACGGCGACGAGGAACCAGGCGGCGGCGACGGCGAGCGCGCCGCGCGGCGAGACGGCGCCGCGCGGGATCGGGCGGTCGGGGCGGTTGACGGCGTCGATCTCGCGGTCGAAGTAGTCGTTGATCGCGTTGCCGGCGGCGACCGCGAACGCCGTGACAAGCGCGGCGACCGCCGCGGGGACGGTGGCGCCCCCGACGCCGGCGACGAACGCGCCCGTCCCCGTGAGGACCGCGGCGGCGACGCAGTTCGCCGGCCGCGCCAGCTCCGCGACCCCGCGCGCTGTGTCGTGCACGTCGTCTCCCCACCGGGGCGCGGCACATAAACGACCCGGGATTCGGAGGCGGTGACCGCGACGATCGAAGGCCGAAGCAGACTCGGGTCAACGCGGGGAGCCCTCATCCCGCCCGCGATTCTCTCGGCACGGAATCGGCCACGAACGTTTATGACGTGTGCAACGAAACGGACGCGTATGGCCAAGGGCCTTGACGTCGGCACGATGAACATCCTCTCCGGACGACAGGAAGGCGCGGAGACGGTGTTCGTACAGCAGCGCAACTCGTTCGTCGAGATCGAGTACAGCGACATGGCCGAGCAGATGCTCTCCCGCAGCGACGTCCTCCACATCCGCAAGGACGACAAGGTGTACGTCGTCGGCGACGACGCCTTGAACTTCGCGAACATCTTCAACAAGGAGACGCGACGCCCGATGCAGCACGGGATCCTCTCCAGCGACGAGGCGTCCGCGATCCCGATGATCAAGCTCATCACCGAGCAGGTGGTCGGCGAGCCCTCGAAGCCGAACGAGCGGCTGTTCTACTCCAGCCCGGCCGACCCGATCGACTCCGGGCTGACGACGCTGTACCACGAGAAGACGCTCGAATCGATGCTCGGCGACATGGGGTACGACCCCGAACCGATCAACGAGGGGATGGCCGTCATCTACTCCGAGCTCGCGGACAACAACTTCACCGGGCTCGGCATCAGCTTCGGCGCGGGGATGACGAACGTCTGTCTCGCCTACTACGCGGTGCCGGTGATGAAGTTCTCCATCGCCCGCGGGGGCGACTGGATCGACGAGCAGACCTCGCAGGCGACCGGGACCCCCGTCGACAAGGTGACGAGCATCAAGGAGGACGACTTCGAGCTCGACTTCCGCACCGACGTGGGCGGCGTCGAGGGCGCGCTCGCAATCTACTACGAGAACCTGCTCGACTACGTCATCGAGAACATCAGCCGCGAGGTCGACGAGGAGGACGTCGAGGAGGGGCTCGACGTCCCCGTCGTCGTCACCGGCGGCACCTCCAGCCCGAACGGGTTCGAGGACCTGTTCGCGGACCACCTGGAGGACGCGAACATCCCGTTCTCGATCAGCGGCGTGCACTCGGCCGACGAGCCGATGTACAGCGTCGCCAGCGGCGCGCTGGTCGCGGCCCGCTCGGAGGAGGGCGAAGACGACTCCGGCGGGGCCGCCGAGGAGCCCGCCGCCGAAGAGGCCGCGCCCGAGTCCGAGGACTGAGCTCGCGTCCCGGCTCAGAGCGGTCCCGGTTCCTCGGCCCCGCCGCCAGACCCCGATTTTTCGATCCGTGAGGACGCGCCGAACGCCTAAAGCCGATGCTCGCCGATCGGACGTATGGTCGAAGCCGCCGGCGACGACGGCGAACGACAGCTCCGCGTCGACCTCGAAGTCGACCCGGCCGACGAGTGGGACTGCCCGATCGTCTCGCAGGCGGAGAGCGCGGCCGACGTCACCGTCAACGCGGTCGGCGACGAGTGCACCGTGGAGGTCCGCCCCGAGGGCGCGGAGGGGATCCGCCGCGACCGCGGCGAGGTCACGGACGACTGCCTCTGTCGCGTCTTCCAGGAGTTCGGATACGTCCCGCACGTGCGACGGGTCGACGAAGGGACGGTGCTCGTCACGTCGTACGTCGACGACCGCGACGCCGTCCGCGAGGTCGTCGCGGCACTTAGGGAGGCGCTCGACCGCGTGCGGCTGGTCCGGCTCGCCGTGGTCTCGGGGCCCGAGTCGACCGAGCAGGCGACCGTGAACCTCTCGGCGCTCACCCCGAAACAGCGGGAGGGGATGGAGCTCGCGGTGGTCCGGGGCTACTTCGACGACGGCGCCGACGTCTCGCTCGGCGACCTCGCCGCCGAGCTGTCGATCAGCAAGTCGGCGCTCTCACAGCGGCTCCGGGGCGCGCAGGCGAAGCTCGTGACGGACGTGTTCGAAGGCGTCGACGAGTAAGTCGGCTCAGTCCGCCGCGGACCCGCCGTCGATCCGGCGCAGCGCCTCCGCGCCGTCGCGTTCCGCCTCCGTGAGGTAGCACTTCGGGTCGGGCGCGAACGGGTCACCGTGCGCCGAGAGAGCGCGGAGCCGCGAGCCGCCCCGGCAGATCGACTTGTACGCGCAGTCGGCGCACCGCCCGGTGAGCCGGTCCTCGCGGTCCCGGAGTCCGGCGAGGAGCGGGTTCGACTCGTCCGACCAGATCGCGCCGAACGAGCGGTCGCGGACGTTGCCGAGCGAGTACCCCTGCCAGAACTGCGTGAGGTGGACGTTGCCGACGGGGTCGACGTCGGCGACGCGCTCGCCGGTCGGGTCGCCGCCGTTGCGTTCGAGGTAGCGGTAGATGAGGCGAGCGCGGTCGGTCCCCATCTCGCGGTCCGCGTACTCGACGAGGTGGCCGGCGTCGGCGTAGTTGCCGACGAGCAGCGTCTCGATCTCCTCGCCGCGCTCGTGGTACTCGCGGGTGAGGTCACAGAGGTCCGTGACCGCCTTCCGGGTCGCCTCGGGGCTCAGGTCCACGTCGGCGATCTCGGCGCCGCGCCCGCCGTAGTCGAGGTGGTAGAAGCAGAAGCGGTCGACGCCGACGTCGACGAGGAGGTCGACGACGCCAGCCAGGTCGCCGACGTTGTGCTCGGTGATCGTGTAGCGGAGCCCGGTCTTGAGCCCGACGTCGAGACACGCCTCGATCCCTCGGACCGCGGCGCCGAAGGCGCCCTCCTCCCCGCGGATCCGATCGTTGCGGTCGGGGAGCCCGTCCACCGAGACGCCGGCGTACTTGAGCCCGGCCGACTTCAGTTCTCGGGCGCGCTCGCGGGTGAGGAGCGTCCCGTTCGTCGAGAGCACCGGCCGGATCCCGGCGTCGTCGGCGTAGGCGACGAGCTCCGCGAGGTCCTCGCGGACAAGCGGCTCCCCGCCGGAGAAGAGCAGCACCGGGACGCCGAACTCGGCGAGATCGTCGATGAGCGCCTTCCCCTCCGCGGTCGACAGCTCGTTCGGCGCGCCCTCCTCGTCGGCCGCGGCGTAGCAGTGCTCGCAGTAGAGATTACACCGCTTCGTCGCGTTCCAGACGACGACCGGACGCCGCTGTTTGTCCTCCGTGATCTGCGGCTTCTTCGAGTCTTCGGCGGCGTCGTACCGGAGCCCGTCGCTCTCGGCGTCGAGCCCGCAGAGGAGCTTGCTGACGGAGATCATCGGTCGTCCTCCGGAGCGGGAGCGTCGTCGCGATCGGTCGACTCCGGCTCCCCGTCCTCGACCGGCGCGCCGCCGCAGGCGACGGTCGGGGTGCCCTCCGTCTCCTCGTACACGCGCGGCTCGGCGTCGCCGCCCGGGGACGCGTCGCCGCCCGCGGCGGCCGAGTCGCCGGACTCGCGGTCGTCGCCCGCCAGCGACTCGGCGGAGTAGCGGTGCGTCTCCTCGGCGGGACAGACCCACACGTCTCGGGCGTACCGGGCGAAGAGCTCGCTCGCCTCCTCGTGTGCCGCGTCGGGCGTCGGCGCCGCGACGGTACCCACGTGGCGGAGCGGGTCGGCCTCCGCCTCCCTGACGAACACCTCGAAGCGTCGCCCGTCCGCCGACCGCGGGCCGCCCGGTCCGGCGGTTCGGTCCGTCTTCTCGACCATACGACGCGTAGGACCGACCCACCGAACCCGGTTTCGCGCGTTCTCACGGGGGCGAAATCCGACCGAACACGTTCGGAGCCCCGACAGGTAAATCGCATTTCGGTATAACAAATCCGTGTTCGGAGCAGATGTCGCGAGCACGGTGCCCACAGATCCGACCGCGACGAGGCGGGTCGCCCGTAACGGGCTCGAAACCTCGAAACCGGCTCGGACGGCGTCGACGGCGCGGTCGCGACGCGCCGAGGCCACCGGTTATGTCGGTCCGTCGCCTAGCGGCCCCCATGCGCGAACTCGTCTTCGCCCTGGAGTACGAGCCGGGGCGCAATCGGGTGGCCGACGCGCTCGCGAGCCACCCGGGGACGCGGGTGCGGTCGCTGTCGCTCCACGCCACCGACGACCACCTCTGGCGCGTCGACCACGCGACCGGGACCTCGGAAGCGCTCGCGGCCGTCGAGGCCGCGTTCACCGACGGCGACTACTACGCCGACTGCCTCGCGACCGAGGACTGCGGCGCGACGCAGACCACCCGCGTCCTCGACCGCGACGGCGACACCCTCGTGCTGTACACCGACTGGGAGCCGACCCCCGTCTGCGCGTCCGTCCCGCACATCGCCCGCGACCACCTCGGCGACGGCGTGCTGTTCGAGACCCGCCACGAGGGGCGCCACTACACCTGGCGGCTCATCCACTCCGGGGAGGGCGACGTGGGCGCCTTCTTCGACGCCCTCCGGGACGCCGTCGGCGACGCCGCCCGCACGGAGCTGCTCAGGACCGCGAACGCCGCCGCGGGCGACGAGAGGCGGGCCGACGCGGACGGCGTCGGACTCTCCCCCGAACAGGAGGCCGCGCTCCGGGCCGCGGTCGAACACGGCTACTACGAGTCTCCGCGGGCGGTCGACGCCGGCGAGCTCGCCGACCACCTCGACGTGCCGCGGTCGACGCTCACCTACCGCCTCCGCCGGGCCGAGGAGCGGCTGGCGAAGTCGCACGTCGGCCGATCGGTCGCTGGCGACCCCGCGCCGGCGTCGTTCGAGTAGCCGGACCGAGGCGTCTCGCGAGAGTTGGATATTTCCAACCAAGGCTTATCGACGTGAGGCCCCTCGTTCGAGGTAATGAGCGACGAGTCGGACGGACGTGGCGGGCCCGACGGCGGCGGGGCCGGAAGCGACGCGGGCGAGACCGCCGGCGGCGAACGCGACGCCGACGGAGCGGACGGCGGACGCGAGCTGACGGCCGGCCTCGCGGTCCCCGAGATGGACTGCCCCTCCTGTGCCGGGAAAGTCGAGAGCGCGCTCGGGCGCGTCGACGGCGTGACCGAGATCGCACTCAGTCCGACGGCCGGGACGGCGACGGTCACGTACGACCCGGACCGCGCGGCCGAGAGCGACGTGGTCGCCGCGATCGAGGGCGCCGGCTACGAGGTCACGGGCGGGCGGTCGGCGGGCGAGGGACCGGCGGGCGGCACCGGCGGCGAGGGCGGCGGGACCGCGGAGGGAGGGGCCGGCGGCGTCGCCGTCGCGCCCCCCGCCGAGGTCTGGACGACGCCGCGCGCGAGGAAGACGTGGCTGGGCGCGATTCTCGTGGTCGCCGGGCTCCTGTTCGAGTTCGCGCTGACCGGGAGCAATCCCGTCGTCGCGAGCGTGCTGAGCGTCCCGCTCACGCTCGCGGACGCGCTGTTCGTCGGCGCCGTCGCGGCCAGCGGAATCCCCGTCATCCGCGGGGGGTACTACTCGGCGCGCAACCGGAGCCTCGACATCGACCTGCTGATGGGGACGGCGATCGTCGCGGCGACGGGGATCGGCTACTTCGTCGAGGCAGCCACGCTCGCGGTCCTCTTCAGCGTCGCCGAGCTGTTGGAGGACTACGCGATGGACCGCGCCCGCGACTCGCTGCGCGAGCTGATGGAGCTGTCGCCGGACGAGGCGACGGTCAAGCGGGAGGGAGGCGAGGCGACCGTCCCGACCGACGACGTCGCCGTCGGCGAGACCGTGGTCGTCCGGCCGGGCGAGAAGGTGCCGCTCGACGGGACCGTCGTCGAGGGCGAGAGCGCGGTCGACGAGTCCCCGATCACCGGCGAGAGCGTCCCGGTCGACAAGGCGATCGGCGACGAGGCGTTCGCCGGGTCGATCAACGAGGAGGGCTACCTCGAGATCGAGGTGACCTCGACCGCGGGCGACTCCACCCTCTCGCGGATCATCGAGCTGGTGCAGGGCGCACAGGCCGAGAAGACCGAGACGGAGCGGTTCGTCGACCGCTTCGCGGGGTACTACACGCCGGTCGTGGTCGCCCTCGCGATCCTGACGGCCGTGCTGCCGCCGCTTCTCATCGCGGAGCCGATCGCGGTCGAGATGGCCGGATACCCGTTCGTCTTCGCCGCGGACTGGGGCACGTGGTTCGTCCGCGGGCTCACGCTGCTGGTGATCGCGTGCCCCTGCGCGTTCGTCATCTCGACGCCCGTCTCGGTCGTCTCGGGGATCACCAGCGCGGCCAAGAACGGCGTGCTGATCAAGGGCGGCAACCACCTGGAGGCGATGGGCGACGTCGACGCCGTCGCGCTCGACAAGACCGGGACGCTCACGAGGGGCGAACTCGCCGTCACCGATCTGATCCCGCTGGGCGACGCCGACGAGGCGACGCTGCTGCGGCGCGCCGCGGCGCTGGAGCGGCGGAGCGAACACCCCATCGCCGCCGCTATCCTCGACCGCGCCGAGGCGGCGGGAGCGGAGGACCTCGCGGAACCGACGGGATTCGAGAGCCTGACCGGGAGGGGAATCCGCGCCGAGATCGACGGCGAAACGTACTACGCCGGGAAGCCCGCGCTGTTCGAGGAGCTCGGCTTCGACCTGTCGCGGGCCCGCGCCGAGACCGACGGCGGGGTCGTCGCCGGAGAGGATCCGGAGCCTACCGACGCCGCCTCCGGCGAACTCCCGGAGGGAGCCCTCGCCGCGCTGGAGCGCGAGGGGAAGACCGTCGTGCTCATCGGGACGGCCACGGGGTTGATCGGAGCGATCGCCGTCGCCGACGAGGTGCGGCCCGACTCGAAGCGAGCGGTGGAGCGCCTGCGCGAGCTCGGCGTGGCGCGCGTCGTGATGCTGACGGGCGACAACGAGGGGACGGCGCGGGCGATCGCCGAGCAGGTCGGGGTCGACGACTACCGCGCCGACCTCCTCCCCGAGGAGAAGGTGGAGGCGATCGAGTCGCTGCAGGCGGGGTACGGCGAGGTGGCGATGGTCGGCGACGGGATCAACGACGCCCCCGCGCTGGCGACGGCCGACGTCGGCGTCGCGATGGGCGCCGCGGGGACGGACACGGCCTTAGAGACCGCCGACATCGCGCTGATGGGCGACGACGTGGCGAAGCTCCCGTACCTCTACGCGCTCTCGCACACGGCCAACGGCGTCATCCGCCAGAACGTCTGGGCGAGCCTCGGCGTGAAGGCCCTCCTGGCGCTCGGCGTGCCGCTGGGGCTGGTGAGCGTCGCCGTCGCGGTCGTCGTCGGCGACATGGGAATGAGCCTCGGCGTCACCGGCAACGCGATGCGGCTCTCCGGGATCGAGCCCGAGTCGTACGAGTGACCGGCGGGGGCGACGCCCTCGTTCCCGACGCCCGAAACGAACATGAACTATTATTAAGGACCGGCGTCTCGAGTGAGACGTGCCACCCGTAGTACACGACTGACGCAGGCTCGGAATCGGCGGCGGCGACCCGTCCCGAGGGTCCGAGTGCGCGCGAGGCGAGTATCGAAGCAGAGACGGCAGCGTTGACGAGAGCGATCCGGTCGGCGGCGGACGAGGAGACCGACGACGAGGGGGACGGTGACGGCCTCCCGACCGCGGCCGAGGCGGTCGCGCGGTGCGCGGGGACGTTCGACCCGACGGACACGGGGCGGATCCCGAACGGGACCGGTCGGTGGAACGCGTACGCGGGGTCGTGTCACGGCGGCGAGTGACCGGCCGCGTCGCGATTTTCCGAACCGACGAGCGGGGCGCTCGGAGCTGCGCCGCTCCTCAGGGAATCGCCCCGGATGCCCGGTTCCCGAAAACGGTGCGGCCGATTCGTAAGTGGGGACCGCCTACGGTCGGTCATGAGCCGACACGAGCGCGGCGGCGATCCGGAGGCCGCGGCGCGGACCGCGGTGCGCCTGTGCGGGCTCGCGGACGGGACGGTGGTCTGTGGCGCGGTCGACGACGGAGCCCTCGAGCGCGTCGAGGAGGAGTTCCTGTGCGCCAGCGGCGAGCGCTGGGGCGGCGTCTGGCGCGGGGTCCCCGTGGCGGCGCTGCTCGATCGGTCGGACGTCGACGTCGACCCGGAGGCGACCCACGTGCGCGTCGCGGCCGACGGGTACACCGTCTGCGTGCCGGTCCCGACCGCACTCGACGCCGTGCTGGCGGTCGAACGCGCGGGAGAGCCCCTGCCGCCGGGGCGCCGTCCGCGGTTCGTCGCCCCGGTCGACGCCGGACGGACCGTTCGGGGGTTCGCGAGCTCGAGTTCCTGCGTCTCGGACCCGACCAAGACCCGCAGGAGTACGAGGAGCTCGGGTACTGACGGCGGGCGTTTCGACCCGTTTCATTTTAGACGACGAGCCGACTACGGACCACCGGCCGATGACGACGCACCGCTCCGAGCTGCCTCGGCACCAGCGATGACGAGCCCTATGAGTGCAGAGGCCGCCATTTTTGATGGTAAAAGATGGCTCTAAGGGTATCTGGTTGTGGCCACAGTTGACATAGGCCCCGGTCAGATTCTCATCGGATGGGCAGACACGGATTTATGAACGTTGCCGAACAATCACACGGTATGGCCGCCGAAATTTCCGACCGGGTTCGAGAAATCGCCGAAGCCCGCGGCCTTCCAGAGTCCGAGGTGTTCGAACGGGCACTTGAACGCGGTCTCGAAGACCTGTGGGAGGACCTCGTGCTCGCCCAGTACCTCGACGACGAACTCGACCGCGTGGAAGCCATCGAGGGCGTCGGTCGGACGAAAGTCGAGCGAGCGGAGCGAGAGCGCGACCTCGTGGAAGAAGATGTCGACTGGGGCCTGAACGCGTGACGATCGCAGCTGTCTCGGACGCGGGACCGCTCATTCACCTCGCCGAAATCGGTTCGCTCGAACTGCTCTCGGCGTTTGATACGCTACTCGTGCCGGAGACGGTTTATAAGGAAGTCGAGGCCGGTGGCGTTCCGGACGAGTTTGTCGACCTCTCGTACGAACTCGTCGAAGCCAATGGGGGCCAAGTCGGAACTGACGAGCTGGACGCCGGCGAACGCGCGGCGATTGCGGTCGCCGAAGATCGAGGCAGCGTTCTCTTGACCGACGACCTCGCCGCCCGAGAGGCAGCATCTGACGCAGATATCGAGGTACGTGGTTCCATCGGCGTCATCGCGCTCGGGTACGGCCGCGGACTGCTCGACAGAGACGAGGCAGCAATGCGTATGAGAGCACTCCAGCGTGCGACGAGTCTCTTCGTGACCGAAGCAGTCGTGGAGCGCGGCATCCGGATATTGGACGAGCAGTAGCGTGGCGAACGGACGCTATAGCCGCGCTAAACACATTCACTATGGATAGATTGCGAGTCGTGAGTGCCGAGGCCCCGGGAACGGGACGACCGCGGGTTCCCGGTCCCGCCACGTGCGGTCGAGTCGGGCCGCTCAAAATCCTCAGAGCAACACCGAGATGACCGCCAGCACGAGGAACACGATGACCAGCCACTTCGCGACCGTCACCGAGAGGCCGGCGACCCCGCGGGCGCCGAGGACCGCCGCCACGATCGCGATGACGAAGAACAACACCCCGGTTCGAGGAAGTCGCCCGAGAACTGAAGCGGCGCGATGCCGTCTACGGAATGCAACTGGTTGCTGACGGCGCGGAGTGACATGCTGATATCCATACGTGGGATGTCCGCCCTGCCCGATTAGCTATGCGGCAACATCTCGGATATGCCGACGTTACTCAGGGCGTGCGACGGTCGAGACCGAAAACCAGGGTCGGACAGCGAGATCGGTCGTCGGAAGCGGCGTCTCGTCGAGACCCCGGCCGGTTGCAGTCGCTCTCGTTTCCCCGGGAACCCGGAGCTCAGCGCGACAGCCGCCGACACGGCGGGGTTTCGGACACCGCGCGCCGAACTCAATTCGATATAGCGAATAGCCGTATACGACGGGAGATCCGCACCGCTGAGAGAGCGGGATCGGCCTCGCTCCGAGCGCGCTCCTCAGAGGTCCGCGTCGATCGCTTCGTTGGCGCGATCGATCCCTGCGAGCGCCTTCGGGTCGATCGCGGCGATCGCCGCGTCGTCGTATCCGCCTCGATCCTCGCCGGCGAGGATCTCCCGGACCTCCGAGAGCGCGGAGATGGCGTCGAAGAGCCGCTCGTCCGTCAGCCCCTCCTCTCCGTTCTCCGCGGCCGCGACCGCGCCGTCGGCCGCGCGGCGGGCACGCCTGAGCCGGTCGAGGACAGGGTTGCGCTCGCCGTCCGCGTCGCGATCGGACGTCGACACCGACTCCGCGAGCGCGGACAGTTCGGCGACCTCGTCGCGCAGGGTCCGTGCAAGCGCGAGTTTCCCGGTTCTGACGGCGTCCCGAACCGCCTCCCCGTCCGCGTCGAACGAGTTCGGCGTCACCCGGTACGCCCCGCGGCGACCGTCGCGGTCGACGATCTCGACCGTGTACCGACCCTCGCGGTGAACCGCGACCGAGAACCGGTCCGTCTCGACCGGCGCGCCCTCGTGGACGACGCCCGCGTAGTCCTCGACGACGCGGACGCGCTCGATCCCGTCCGTCTCCCGGGCGTCGCCGCGGATCCATCCGGCGTCCTCGGCCGCGACCGCGGCGAGCTCGCCGTCGCCGCCGGCGCGGACGAGGCCGCCCTCGTGGACGAACCGCTCGGCGATCGGGGCGAATCCCGGCCCGTTGACCGCGAGAAGGTGCGGGCCGGGTTCGACGTGCAGGAGGCCGAACGTCCCGTCGCGAGTCACCGTCGCCGCGGGGTGCTCGCTCGCCAGTCGGACGGCGAGCTCGGTCGGCGGCGCGTAAAGCGAGACGCCGGCGACGTCTGCGACCGCGTCGCGCGCCGCGTCCGGGACGCCGTCGAGAGCCCCGTCGGCGCCCGCGCGGAGCTGTCGCACCCGACCGACGACGCGGTTCACGAGCCCGGCCGGTTCGGCGCCGTCGATCCGACGGCGGTGCGCCGGATCGGTGACGTTCGAGAGCGGGTCCGTGAATCGGTCCTGCTCCCACGGGATCCCGACCGAGGTGATGTGACTCGCGATGGCGTCCTCGACGAACCCGGGGATCGCGAACTCGAAGCTCAGCTGGGGGCCGACGAAGTCGTCGATCGCCTCGCGGAGCGGTGCGATCGGTTCGAGCGCGTAGGTGGCGTCGGCCCCATCGTCGTCGGTCGCGAGCCGGCTCTCCGGGTGTGAGAGCACGAGTCCGGGCTCGCGGAGCGGGAGGTCGGTCGGAGGCGTCGGAAGCCCTCGCCACGAGCCCACGGTCGCCCGCTCGTCGACGAGGTCCGTCCGGTCGATCGAGAGCGACGAGTGTTCGTGCAGCGGGACGCCGTCGAGTTCCGGAAGCACGAACGGGAGCCGCGCCCCCTCGTCGCGGGGGAGCCCGTACGCGAAGGGCGCGCGGACCGCCGCCGAGACGTCGATCGCGTCGTTGGTCACGTCGGAGAGCAGCTCGGGAGTCGGAAGCCGTTCGAAGCTGGGCACGAGGCCGTTCACCTCGCTCGCGCTCGAATGCGAGCCGACCTCCGAGAGGATCCCGGGACGGGTCCCCTCCGGTATCGCCGGATCGAGGTACTCGTTGTTGGGGCTGGCGCGGGAGTGAGCGCTCGCCGAGAGCAGCAGCGGCTCGCCGGTGTCGCGGTGGACGAACACCTGCAACAGCTCCCAGTCGTGCCAGTGGAAGTTGACCGTGAACTGGTCGAACGCCGAGTAGAGCCAGTACTGCAGGGCGTCGACCCCTTCGGCGGCCTCGACGACGTTGTAGAAGACGGTCGGTGCGGGCGGCGTCCCCGTCTCGCGGAACGTCGCCGAGTAGCCGTCGAGCGCGGCGAATCCGTCCGCGACCGACCCCTCGTCGGTCTCGATGACGTAGGGGCGCGGATCCGTGGGGTACCACTTCTCGAGCGCGCCGAAGTAGAGGTCCGGGGCGTACCGACGGACGATCGCCGGGACCGCCTCGGTCTCGTCGCTCTCGACCGCGTCCGGTTCCGGCTCCGTCGCCTCATCGGGTCCCTCGTCGTCGGGTCCCTCCGACGGTTCCGGCTCCGGTCGGGAGACGTACCACGCCCCGGCGACTCCCGTGCCGGCGAGCGCCGCGAGCCCGCCGTACGCGAGCGCGCGGCGTCGACCCCCGTCGACCGACCGATCATCGCCGTCCGTCCTCCCCTCGTCGTCGCCTGTCATTCGATCTACCGAGCGGAGGCCGCCAGGGGCGTTAAGCGTTCCCACGCTCGGAGCAGTTGCCGGGAGGCCGGAACCGACGTCCGGATTGCTCCCGTAGCCGGACTTATTCGGCTCGCGACCCTCGATTCGAACGGAATGACAGACTCCGAATACGCGCTGCAGGCCCGTCTCGAAGCGAAGCCGGAGAAGGCCGAGGAGGTCGCCGAGTTCCTCGAATCCGCGCTTCCGGCCGCGGAGGCCGAGGAGAAGACGACGACGTGGTTCGCGCTCCGGCTCGACGAGACCACGTTCGGCATCTTCGATACGTTCCCCGACGAGGAGGGGCGACAGGCCCACCTCGACGGGGAGATCGCCGCCGAACTGATGGACCGCGCCGACGAGCTGTTCGCGTCGGACCCCCAGATCGACGAGATCGACGTGCTGGCCGCCAAGCACTCGTAGACGGTCGAGCGCCGTTTTCCTCTCGACGATCCGTCAGTCCCGAAGCCGTCACGCCGCTCGCCGGGAACGGCGGGTGCGGACGAACGGTCCGATCGGCGGACACGCGCGGCTCGCGGAAGGCACGGGCCCGCGCCCCCGTTCGCGAACCGAGTTCGGGGACGGAACGTCGCGGCCGGTCGGGGCGCGACCGGATAGATCCGGACCGGTATTTATACTCCGGGCAGTCGGATCAGGGATATGGAGCCAGACCTGGATCGGTTCGCTTCTCGGCGGTCGACGGTGTACGGGCAGCGCGGCGTCGTCGCCACCAGCCAGCCTCTCGCCAGTCAGGCGGGGATCGAGACGCTGCGCGAGGGCGGGAACGCGTTCGACGCGGCCGTGGCGACCGCGGCCGCCCTCAACGTCGTCGAGCCCACGTCGACGGGGCTCGGGGGGGACGTGTTCGCGCTGTACCGCACGGCCGACGGCGACGTCGGGGCCATGCGCGCCTGCGGGGGCGCGCCCGCCGGCGCGACGATCGAGAACGTGCGGGAGGCGTTGGAAGCGAACGACGACGCCTCGGCGTACTACCCGGACGACGGGGGGTACGCGGTCGACGACACCGACGAGGCCGGGATGCCCTTCTACGGGCCCCACGCGGTCACGGTCCCGGGCACGGCCCGCGGCTGGGAGGCGACGATCGAGGAGCTCGGCCGGCTCACGCTCGCCGACGCCCTCGCGCCCGCGATCCGGTACGCCAGCGAGGGGTACCCCGTCTCGGAGGTGATCGCCTCCCACTGGGCCGGCGCCGAGGAGCTGTTCACCGACGGCCACGCCCGGGAGGCGTTCCTGTTCGGCGGGGACGCCCCGTCGGTCGGCGAGACGGTCACGCTCCCGCGGCTCGGCGAGTCGATGGAGACGGTCGCGGAACGCGGCGCAGACGCGGTGTACGAGGGGGAGATCGCCGAGGCGATCGCCGAGGAGGTCCAGTCGCAGGGCGGGTTCATGACCGTCGACGACCTCGCCGACTTCGAGGTCGAGTGGCCGGATCCCGTCTCGACGACGTACAACGGCGCCGAGGTGTACGAGCTCCCGCCGAACAACCAGGGGCTCATCGCGCTGGAGGCGCTCAACGTCGCGAGCGAGCTCGGCGCGGGCGAGCACGGCTACGACACCGCCGAGCGCGTCCACTACTTCGCGGAGGCTTTGAAGTTGGCCTTCCACGACGGCCACCGCTACATCACCGACCCCGACTACGAGGAGGTTCCGCCGCTCGAATCGACCGACTGGGCGGCGGAGCGCGCGGCCGGCGTCGGGCCGACCGCCGACGGCGACGTCTCCTTCGGCGTACCGAACGCGAACGCCGAGGACGCCGACACCGTCCTCCTCACCGTCGCCGACGACGAGGGCAACGTCGTCTCCTACATCAACTCGCGGTTCGCCGGCTTCGGCTCCGGACTCGTCGCGGGCGAGACGGGGATCGCCCTCCAGAACCGGGGGGCGTCCTTCTCGCTCGACCCCGAGCACCCGAACAGCCTCGAACCGGGCAAGCGCCCGTTCCACACGCTGATCCCGGCCGTCGTCCGACTCGACGAGGACGACTGGGCCGCCTTCGGCGTGATGGGCGGATTCATGCAGCCGCAGGGACACGTGCAGGTGATCTCGAACGTCGTCGACTACGACATGCCCCTCCAGCGCGCGCTCGACGAGCCGCGGTGGCGGTACCGCGAGAGCGGCGAGCTCGGCGTCGAACCGCACTTCGACGACGACGTCGTCGCGAAGCTCGTCCGGAAGGAGCACGACGTCAGGACGCTCTCGCCGGTCCAGTTCGGCGGCGCGCAGATCGTCCGCAACGACGGCGGCGTCCTCTCGGCCGCCACCGAGCCGCGGAAGGACGGCAACGCACAGGGGTACTGACCGACGGGGGCTCGGCGTCCGGCGTCGCCGCCGAGGGCGCCGAGCGGTGGCGTGATTATATTCTCAAGACACTTTGTATGTGGCTAAACGTGACATACGTCGGGCGTTTCTGGGTAGAAAACGTCTTATAGGTTGATTCATAGGCTTTGATGAGGAGTGTTATCACGTGAGTGTCTCTGAAACGTACGTCCGGTACCGTCAAACCCTCAGCGAGGAACCGCTCGCCATCGGGGTCATACTCGTGGCCCTGTGGATGGTGTGGTCACTCGTCTCCGGGCTCCTGACTGGAGGGATCCAGATCAGCAGCCTCGCGTCCCTGGTATGGGACGGTCTGCTCAGGGGCCTGGTTATCGGCCTGGCCGGCATTGGACTCTCGATGACGTACAGCATTCTCAACTTCGCGAACTTCGCGCACGGCGACTACCTCACCACCGGAGCGTTCGCCGGGATGGGGACGAGCTACCTCATCGCCGGGATCGGCGAGAACAGCGTCGGGGCGCTCCTGCTCGTCGGCGCGGGGGGGTCAGTGTTCGGCGGGGCGCTCGGCATCGGCGTCACGACCGCGCCGATCGCCGTCGCCGTCGGGGCCCTCGTCGCGGGCGTCGCGGCGATCGTCTTAGCGCTCGGGATCGACCGGTTCGTCTACCGGCCGATCCGCGACGAGAGCGGTATCGCGCTGCTGATTACCAGCATCGGGGTCGCGTTCGCGCTCCGGTACCTGCTCCAGTTCGTCTACGGGGCCGGCGTCCGGGGGACGACCGCGGCGGGGTCGGTCCCGCGCGTGAACGTGCCCGCGATCGACGGGACGTTCCGCGTGACGGCGCACGACATCAGTCTCGTCGTCGTCGCGGCCGGCCTCATGCTCGGCGTCCACGTGCTGCTCCAGCGGACGAAGCTCGGGAAGGCGATGCGCGCGATGTCCGACAACGAGGACCTGGCGCGGATCACCGGGATCCCGACAGAACGGGTCATCCGCACGACGTGGATCGTCGGCGCCGGGCTCACGGGCGTCGCCGGGTACATGTTCGTCCTCTGGAAGGGGACGCTCGGCTTTAACGACGGCTGGCTGCTGCTGTTGTTGGTGTTCGCCGCGGTCATCCTCGGCGGGATCGGGTCGATATACGGCGCGATCGGCGGCGGGATCATCATCGGGCTGACCGCCTCCGTCTCCGTGATCTGGATCCCCTCCGAGTTCGGCCGCGCGGCCGCGTTCGTGGTGATGATCGTGATCTTACTGTTCAAGCCTGAAGGCATCTTCAGCGGGAGGTCGACGGCATGAGCGCCGAAGGTATTCGCGGGCGGTTCGAGGGGCTCTTCGAGCGCGACGCGACGCTCGTGATCGCCGTCCTCGGCGCCCTCTACCTGGCGTACATCCTCGCCGGCGTCGCCTTCGGCTACGAACTCCGCGGGCAGCTGAACTCGATCGCGAACCTCACCTTCTTCATCGGCGTGTTCGGCATGCTCGCGCTGGCGCTGAACCTCCACTGGGGGTACACCGGGCTGTTCAACATCGGCATCGTCGGCTTCATGGGAATCGGAATCTACACGACCGCGCTGATCTCGAAGCCGCCGGTGGGGGACGGCGCCGCGCAGGTCGGCGGGTTCGGTCTCCCGCTGCTCATCGGCGTTCCCGTCGGCGTGCTCGTCACGGCGCTCTTCGGGTTGCTCGTGGCGCTGCCCGCGCTCCGGCTCCGGGCGGACTACCTCGCGATCGTCACGGTGGCGTTCTCCGAGATCGTTCGGTTCACGATGATGTCCCGCACGTTCCAGACGTTCACCGTGCCGGACACCATCAGCCTCGGGCCGCTCGCCGTCAACCCGGCGGCCGACACGGTCGGGCTCGGCGGCGGCGGGGGGCTCATCCTGAACTACACGAACCCGCTCGAAGCGCTGCTTCGGGCCCTCTTCCTCTGGGAGCCGTACCTCGGCTTCGTCGGGTTCGTCGAGGCGAACGTCATCTCGAACAACCCGAAGCCGGTGCTCGACGGGCTGCTCTACGGGATCGTCCTCATCGTCTTCGTCGGGCTGTTCTACCTGCTGTTGTCCCGGATGGGCAAGTCGCCGTTCGGCCGCGTGCTGAAGGCGATCCGCGAGGACGAGGACGTCGCGAACGCCCTCGGGAAGGACACCGACCGGTTCAAGCTCACGGCGTTCGTGGTGGGCGCCGCGCTGATGGGGCTCGGCGGCATCCTCTGGTACTCCGGGCGCGGGAGCATCACGCCGCCGTCGTTCCGGCCGAACATCACCTTCTTCATCTGGATCGCGCTGATCATCGGCGGCGCGGGCTCGAACACCGGGAGCTTCCTCGGCGGCGCGATCTTCGCCGGGCTGCTGTACGAGGGACCGCGGTACTTCAAGAACCTCGTCCAGACGGCCTTCGAACTGGGCGACGCGCCGCGGAACTTCGGCGAGGCGATGGCGGGGTTCGCCTCGCTCGACCCGATGCCGTTCATCCTCTACACGCTCGACAGCGTCAGCCAGCTGCGGCTGGTGATCATGGGCGTGGTGCTGATCTGGCTGATGCACAACCGGCCGGAGGGGCTGCTCGGCCACCGAAAGGAGACCGCGTCCAGCGTCGACCTCGCGCGGCCGGGGGCCGGCGGGTCGACCGGGAAGCCGGCCGCCGCCGACGGGGGTGAGGAACAGTGAGCGAGACCGACGAATCCGCCGCGGGGGAGTCCCCGCCGGTCGAGGAGACCGCGGCCGACGCGGAGCCGTCGCCGGCCGGGGACGACGTCTCAGGCGACGAGTCGTCGCCGGACACCGATCTGACGGCGCTCGTCGAGGACGACCCCGACACGCACGCGGGGGACGACGACGG
The DNA here is from genome assembly GCF_001261915.1 of Halorubrum sp. SD626R. Lineage (GTDB taxonomy): Archaea > Halobacteriota > Halobacteria > Halobacteriales > Haloferacaceae > Halorubrum. The sequence goes on along the minus strand of NZ_CVRT01000159.1, from coordinate 42,661 downwards.
GCGGTACGCCCCCCTCGAAGTCGAGGGGCTCCGGAAGGAGTTCGGCGGGATCACCGCCGTCGACGACGTGAGCTTCGACGTCGAGGAGGGGACGCTCACCGGACTCATCGGCCCGAACGGGGCCGGCAAGTCGACGACGTTCAACCTCATCACCGGGATGCTCGACCCCACCGAGGGGACGGTCCGGTTCAACGGCGAGGACATCACCGGCCTCCAGCCCCACGAGATAGCGAACCGGGGCCTCGCGCGGACGTTCCAGATCGCCCGCGAGCTGGAGGAGATGACGGTCCTCGAGAACATGATGCTCGCGCCGAAGGGACAGGTCGGCGAGTCGCTGTGGCGGTCGGTCATGCCGTTCGTCCGGGGATCGGTGCGCGAGCAGGAGACCGAGCAGCTCGAACGCGTCTGGGAGGTGCTCGACTTCTTCGAGATCGACCACCTCGCCGACGAGTACGCCGGGAACCTCTCCGGCGGCCAGCGGAAGCTGCTGGAGATGGCCCGGGCGCTGCTGACCGACCCCGACGTGCTGCTGCTCGACGAGCCGTTCGCGGGCGTCAATCCGACGCTCGAAAAGCGGCTGCTCGAACACATCCACGAGCTGCGCGAGCGGGGGTACACCTTCCTCATCGTGGAACACGACATGGACCTCATCATGAACAACTGCGAGCGGGTCATCGTCATGCACCAGGGCCAGATTCTGAAGGACGGGACGCCGGCGGAGATCAAGGAGAGCGAGGAGGTCATCGAGGCCTACCTCGGAGGTGAGGTATGAGCCTCCTGGAGGTCCGCGACCTCGACGCCGGATACGGCGACCTCCAGATTCTCACCGACATCTACCTCGACGTCGACGGCGAGGAGTACGTCACCATCGTCGGTCCGAACGGGGCCGGCAAGTCCACCGTCATGAAGTCGGTGTTCGGCCTGACGACCCACATGGGCGGGACGGTGACGTTCGACGAGGAGGACATCAGCGGCACGAAACCGGAGGACGTGATCCACAAGGGACTGGGGTACGTCCCGCAGAGCGAGAACGTCTTCGCGGAGCTCGACGTCGAGGAGAACTTAGAGATGGGCGCGTACATCCTCGACGAGGTCCCGCAGGAGGAACTCAGAAAGGTGTACGACCGCTTCCCGATCCTCGAAGAGCGGAAGCACCAGCAGGCGGGCACGCTGAGCGGCGGCCAGCGACAGATGCTCGCGATGGGCCGCGCGCTGATGCTCGACCCCGAGCTGCTGCTGCTCGACGAGCCCAGCGCCGGGCTCGCGCCCGACCTCGTCGACGAGATGTTCGACAAGATCGACGAGATCAACGAGACGGGCACGGCGATCCTCATGGTCGAGCAGAACGCCAAGGAGGCGCTCAGACGCTGTGACCGCGGATACGTGCTCGCGAACGGACAGAACCGGTTCGAGGACGAGGGGACCACGCTACTGAACGACGAGGAGGTCCGCCGGGAGTTCCTCGGCGGGTAGTCGGCCGCCGCGCGTCGGCAGTCGGTCCGCGACGCGATCCGTTCTCGGTCAGATCGTTTGAGAGAGGGATCGAAGACGCACCGGTAGCGACGCGTCACTCGCGAGGGGGCGGCACACGAGCCGCGCCGCTCCTCGGTCGGAGCGCGCGAAAAAAACGAGAGAGTTCGGTCGGCCGCCCGGGTCGACGCGTCGGCCTCCGATCCGATCAGTTCCCGCTCGAAAGCGCCTGCTCGACGACGTTGGAGTACGACGACTCGCCGATGTTGAAGCTGATCTGGTCGTTCACCGTGCCGTCGAACGAGTCCTCGAACACGTTGCTGAACCGGTTCGAGAGCTGCTGGCCGTAGTCGTTGTTGACGTACAGCGTCGCGACGGTCGAGGCACCGAGCCGCTCGGAGGCGACTTGGGCCATGACCCGGCCCTGGAGCTGGTCGCTCGGGGCGGTCCGGAAGATGTAGTCGTCGTCTTCGAGGTTCGTCACCGACAGCGCGGTGCTCGACGGCGAGCAGCCGACGACCTCGTTCGGGATGAGCGCCTCCGTACAGACCGGGACGTTCACGCCGGACGAGGCGGTCCCGCAGACGGCGGGCACGCCCGAGTTGATCAGCGACTGCGCGCCGCTGACCCCCTGGTCGGGCGAGGTGTTCGTGTCCTCGAACTGGGCGTTCACCGTCAGGTCGAGGTCGGAGTCGTTGACCTGCTGGGCCGGGATCTCCGCCGCGCGGATCATCGGTTGGCCCGTCGACGCCAGGTCACCGGTCTCGGGCAACAAGATGCCGAGGCTCACCTCGCGACCGAGGCCGCCGGGCGCCTCGTCGGCCGAGGGACCGGCTCCGTCGGGGTTCTCGCCCGAGAAGCTCTGCGTCTCCTGGACGTCGACGGAGTCGGCGCTCTGACCGGCGAACTCCCAGATCTGGTAGGCCGCCGACGCCGGGTCGCCGTTCTGGTCGAAGTTGACGGCGCTCGACGCGCCCTGGTAGTTGATGTTATCGCCGTTCGCGGCCGCCTCGACGGCGTCGAGGAACTCCCCGGGCCCGTACGAGGTACCGTCGGGGTTCGCGATCCGACGGAGCTGGTCGCGGACCGCGGTCCCGTTGTTCTCGCCCGCCGCGACGTTCGCGAGGATGAGCGCCGCCGCGGAGTCGTACGACTGCGAGGTGAACACGCCGGGCGTCTCGTCGTACGTGTCCTCGTACAGGGTCGCGAACGCCTCCTGGTTCGGGCCGCCCGCCGCCGGCGCGGTCCCGGTGACGTTGTCCATCGCGTTGCCGACCTGACCGGGCAGCGAGGGGTCCTGGAGGCCGTCTGGGATGAGGATGTCCTCCGAGCCGTCCGAGGCGGCGTAGTAGTCGCGGAACAGCTGGATCCCGCTCTCGGGGTAACCGATGACGACGAGCAGATCCGGACTGCCGCCGCCGGAGCCGCCGTCGCCGGTGGACCCGCCGTCCTCGCCGTCCATTCCGTCGCCGCCGTCCTCGCCGTCTCCGCCGTCGCCGCCGTCTCCGCCGTCTCCCCCGGCACAGCCGGCGAGGCCGACCGCGCCAGCGACACCGACTGCCTTCAACACGTCACGCCGTCGTTTGTGGTATGACATACCCAGTCATATAGAGCCCTCTTTGATAAGTATATCCCTGTCAACTTCCGCACAGCTCCTGGCATTTGCACACATATTAGGTGTATTATCGCCGCCCGGCCCCGAGTCGTTTTCGGGGCGGTCGTAACAGAACCCGTACACGTTCCCCGGTCCCTCCCGGTCGCACGCGGCTGTCGTCAGTCCCCGCCGGCCGCGCGCGCCTGGCGGCGGGCGTCCTCCGGCGAGCGCCCCTCGCGGAGCAGCGCCTCGACGAACAGCTCGCCGGCCTTGTACGACGAGCGGACCATCGGTCCCGAGGCGCAGTAGAGGAAGTCGAACTCCTCCTCGGCGACCGCGCGCCAGGTCTCGAAGGCGTCGGGGTGGACGTAGTCGAACACGTCGAGGTGCGAGCGCGACGGCCGGAGGTACTGGCCGAAGGTGACCACGTCGACGCCGACCTCGCTGAGGTCGCCGAGCGTCCGGTACACCTCGTGGGCGTACTCGCCGACGCCGAGCATGAGGCTCGTCTTGGTGTGGACGTCGGACTCGCGGTTCACCCGGTCGAGCACGGCGAGCGACTGCTCGTAGTCGGCGCGTCGGTCGCGCACGGGCCACTGGAGGCGCTCGACCGTCTCGACGTTGTGGGCGATCACGTCCGGCCCGGCGTCGATGATTCGGTCGATCGCGTCCGGATCGCCCTGGAAGTCGGGGATCAGCGTCTCGACGAGGATCCGCGGGTCGCGCCGCTTGATCTCGCGGATCGTCTCGGCGAAGTGCGCGGAGCCGCCGTCCGCGAGGTCGTCGCGGTCGACGGAGGTGAGGACGACGTAGTCGAGCCCGATCTCGGTCACCGCCTCGGCGACGTTCGCGGGCTCGTCGGGGTCGAGCGGCTCCATCCCGCCCGTCTCCACGTCACAGAAGTTACAGCCGCGCGAGCAGCGGTCTCCCATCAGCATGAACGTCGCGGTGCCGGGGCCGTCGCGTCCCGACCAGCATTCGCCCATGTTCGGGCAGTTGGCCTCTTCACAGACGGTGTGGAGGTCGCGCTCGCGGAGGCGCTCCTTAATCTCCGTGAATCGGGAACCGGAGGGGGGCCGCGACTTCAGCCAGTCCGGCTTCCGACGGCCGCGTTGCATACCCGACCCACGGCGGCCGCGTGCAAAAACGTGCGGGTCACCGACGAGACCGACGTCGGTCGACCGCGACGAACCGGTCGGACGCCCGACGGCAACAACACTTTGTTATCGTGAACAGATACGAAACTATCCGATGTTCGACGTCGCCGGCTTCCTCGGGCTGGGCGCGTACTACGCGCTCGCGACGCGACGGGGAATGTTCGCGACCGCCGCCGAGCGCGCGGTCGACGGCGGCGGCACCGCAGCGGACGGCGACTGACGGGACCGTCGCCCCTCGGGGGAGCGATCCCGATCGAGACCGACGCGCTCAGATGAAGAATCCCTTGACCGCGTTGATCACCGTCCACTTGACCCGTTCGACGGGCCTGCCCGCCTCCCCGGTGATCACGATGTCGTCGGCGGCGACGGCGTTCCGGAAGGCCGCGGCGGGGTTGTCGGCCGCGACGAGCTCCTCGACCGTCTCTCGGTCGGTCGTGATCTTCCGTCTCGCGTCCTCGCTGCGGCTGTCGTCGAGGTCGGTGATCCGGTTCTGTCGGTCCATGGTGATCGAGTACGTGACCTCCGACGACCCGTCCTGGATGTAGATGTTACTCGTCCCGGCGAGGTTGACGGGACCGAGGTCGACCGAGTCCGCGTTCTCGTTGTACGCGGGGACCATCTCCTCCAGCGACTCATACAGGTCGTCGCCGTCGTCGGCCTGCGCGGCCGCGCCGTCGTCGGACTGCGCGACCGCGACGCCGGCCAGCGCGCCCGCGAGCAGGACCGCGACGGCGAGGATCATGGAAATACGTCTCATAGTAGTTCTACGATTAGATGGTAGTGTGAGCATATAAACTATCGGTGTGTGAGCCGCGGTCCGGCGTCCGCGGCCGTTCGATCGACGCCGACCGGGGACCGACACCGGAAGACGGGACCGACACGGGGGGCGGAGATCGACGCCCGACGACGGATCTCAGTCGCCCGCGACCGCGAACCGCGAGGCGTCGCCCTCGGCGCTCGGCGCGGTGAGGAGCGAGACGCCGACGGTGAGGACGGCCGAGAGCGCCATCAGCCCGAGCGCGACGTCCCAGCCGCCGAGGACGGTCCGCGGGAGCGTCGGGACGAAGCCGACGACCGCCGACAGCACCACCGCGAGGTAGGCGAGCTGCGGGACGAGCACGCCGGCGATCATCCCGGTCCGGGTGGTCCGCTCCCAGTAGAGCGCACAGATGACCGGGAGCGCGAGCAGCGCGAACCCGGAGAATGCTGTGTCGCCGACCTCGATCAGCGTCCCGGGCCGGAACAGGCTGGCGATGAACGCGAGCAGCGCGAAGGCGGCGACGCCGAGCCGGGCGACCCACGCCTCGCGCTCCGCCGAGGCGTCGGCGTTGATCACGGGCCGGTAGAGGTCGCGGGTGAAGTACGACGACCCCGACAGCAGCATCGAGTCCGACGAGGACATCATCGCGGCCATCGCTCCGGCGATCACGAGCGCCGCGAACCAGGCCGGCGCGTACTCGTTCAGCACGACCGGGAGCACGTTCGCACCCTCGGGCACGTCGACCGGCATCCCGGCCGCCCACGCGCCGATCATGAACGCGGGGACGAACAGCAGGAGGACGAGCACCGGCCACAGCGCGAACGACCGCTTCAGCGTCTCGCCGGACTTCGCGACGAAGAACCGCTGGTTGATCTGCGGGAACATCGTCACGCCGAACGCGATGGTGATCGCCGTGGAGACGATGAAGCCGACCGAGTAGGTGCCGCCGCCGAAGTTCCCGAACTCGGGGCGGGCGTCGAGCATCGCGCCGGTGGCCGCGCCGACGCCGCCGACGGCCGACACCACCCAGACGGCGGCGATCCAGACGACGGAGAGCATGAAGAGTCCCTGTATCGTGTCCGTCCACGCGACCCCGCGCATCCCCGCGAGGACGACGTAGAGGATCATGAAGGCCGTGATGAGCGCCGCGCCGCCCCAGTAGGGGACGACGCCGTCGGTGAGCCCGACGAGGGCCTCGCCGGCGCCCATCTGCTGGAGCATGACGTACGGGAACAGCCAGAGGAGGCTCACGCCGGCGACGAGCGCCCGGAGCCCGGTCGAGCCGAACCGGTCGCCGAGCATCTCCCCGAGCGTCACGTAGCCGTTGCGGTTCCCGATCAGCCACTGCTTGTAGCCGATCGCGTACCACAGCACGGCGAACAGCACGCCGTCGAGCGTCCCCATCACGATCAGCCACTCCGGGCCCGCGAGGTACGCGAGGTTCGGCCCGCCGAAGAAGGTGAACGCGGACAGCAGCGTGGCGAAGGTCGTGAACAGCAGGACGACCGTGCCGATCGACCGGCTCGCGAGGTAGTAGTCCTCTGCTGTCGTCTCCGAGACGCGGTAGGCGACGAGGCCGACCGCGAGCGCTAAGAGGAGGTACCCGACGACGATGCCGAGCGAGAGCCCGAGCGTCACGGCCGATCACCCCGGGCGGGGGGAGCCCTCGGATCGCCGCCCGCGCCGCGGTCGTCCCCGTCCGCCTCGGGCCGGAGCCCTATCCCGCGCTCCCACGCGCCGCTCCGGGCGAACCGCGAGAACAGGACCGCACAGAGCCCGAGCCACGCGACGTGCCACCAGATCCACACCGGAAGCCCGGCGACGACGCGGTCGGCGCCCCACAGCGGCCACGGCACCGCGAACGCGACGAGCATGGCGAACGTCGGAATCCACACGATATCTCTCCGAGGTCGTCTCATATCGAAAGATCACGTCTTTGAAGGCTTAAGTCTTATCGAACAGGTTCGATACGATGTATTGTAGAATATATTTCTTCAAAGAGGCTCGACGGTGGCGGGTGCGATAACTATTTTCGGCGACGTGCACAACGACGCACGGACGGCGGACGCCGTCCGATCATCACCATTCACATTCCCATGAAAGACACAGAAAAATACCTGATTCACGCCACCATCGCGGCGGACGGCGTCGTCGAGCGGAGCGACGTCGTCGGCGCGGTGTTCGGCCAGACCGAGGGGCTCCTCGGCGACGAGTTGGACCTCCGCGACCTCCAGGAGTCGTCGCGGGTCGGGCGGATCGACGTCTCCGTCCAGTCGGAGAACGGCCAGTCGTTCGGCGAGGTCACCGTCGCGTCGAGCCTCGACAAGGTCGAGACCGCGATCCTCGCGGCCGCGCTGGAGACGATAGACCGCATCGGTCCCTGCCAGGCCTCCGTGGAGGTGACGAGCATCGAGGACGTGCGGGCGGCGAAGCGCCGCGAAGTCGTCGAGCGCGCCAAGGAGCTCGTCGCCGGCGGCTTCGAGGAGACGAGCCTCGCGAGCGACGACATCCTCGAAGAGGTCCGCGAGGCCGCCCGCGTCGAGGGGATCGTCGACTACGAGGGGCTACCCGCGGGCCCCCGCGTCGGCGACTCGGACGCCGTCATCGTCGTCGAGGGCCGCGCGGACGTGCTCACGCTGCTCGACTGCGGGATCAAGAACGCGGTCGCCGTCGAGGGGACGAACGTCCCCGACGCGGTCGCCGACCTCACCGCCGACCGGACCGTCACCGCCTTCCTCGACGGCGACCGGGGCGGCGAGCTCATCCTCCGCGAGCTGGCGCAGGTGGGCGACGTCGACTACGTCGCCTTCGCACCCCCCGGCGAGTCGGTGGAGGACCTCGACCGCACCGCCGTCTTCGAGGCGCTCCGCGGGAAGGTCCCGTACGGGAGCCTCGCCGACGAGCCCAACCTCCGCGAGGCGGCCGCGGACGACGAGACGGCGACCGAATCCGACGACGCCGGTACCGAGGCGCCGGACGCCGAAGTATCGGAGAGGGACGTGTCGGACGCCGAAGCCCCCGATCCGGGGACGGACGGCGTCGTCGCGGAGGCGGCCCGCGGGGCGACGGAGGGCGGGCTCGTCGAGGCCGTCGAGGAGACGCCGCCGGCCGCGGCTACCGACGCGACGGCCGACGGGTCGGTCGCGGTCGACGCCGTCGAACCGGAGGCGAGCGACCCCGATTCCGCGGACGGGAGGCGACAGGACGGCGCGGACCCCGGCCCGGAACCCGACGAGTCGGCGGCAGACGAGACGGAGCCGGACTCGGGTGCGGAGGGAGAGACGGATGCGGACTCGGAGCCGGAAACGGAGACGATGTCGACCGGCGACGACGCCGATCGAACCGATGACGACGCCCCCGTCGACGACGAACCGCGGTCCATCGAGGAGCACGTGCAGGAGGTCGTCGACGCCGGGAGCGACCGCGCCCGCCTGCTCGGCGACGACCGCGGCGTCCTCGCGGAGGTCGACGCGAGCGACGCGTTCGACGCGGTCGAGGGGACCGAGACGGCCCCGCACACGGTCGTCGTCGACGGCCGGATCGACCAGCGGCTGCTCGACGTGGCGGCCCAGCGCGGGGTGAGCGAACTGCTCGGCCGCGAGCTCGGCGAGTTCGTGAAACGGCCCGTCGGGACGCGCGTCCTCACGGTCGGCGACCTCCGCGCGGGCAGCTGAGGGCCGGCGGTGCGACGGGGTCCCGGCTCCTTCGGCTCAGACGAGTCCGACGGCGCCGAGCAGCGCGAACAGCGCGTCGCCGTACGTCAGCGAGACGACCAGCCCGGCCGCCATCGGGACGACGAACGGCATCCCCGGCGACACCAGCACCCGGTTCTCCCGGGCGACGACCGCCAACCCGCCGCGGAGCGTCTCGGCGTCGGTGCCGTACGCCCCGTGGTCGATCTCGTCGAGGAAGCGCTCCGCGGCCCACGGGTCGTCGGGACGGTCTCCGGAGGAGTCGACGCCCCCGTCGCCGACGCCGGTCGCCGTCCCCCCGTCGGTCCGCGGGCCGACGTGGGTCCCGCCGTCGGTCGGGTCGAACGTCTCGCCGACGCTCTCCGGGTCGCGGAGGCGGTCCGGGTCGTCGCGCAGGTCGGCGAGCGTCAGCCCGCGCCACCGCAGGTACATCCGGAGCGCGTCCAGGTCCAGCCCGCTCCGGGTCTCGCCAGCGTCGTCCTCGTACAGCCGGCCGTGGCGGCCCGACAGGGACTCGGTCGGCACCGGCCGGGCGAGGAACATGTTCGCCGAGACCTCGCCGCGGAGGAGGTTGAGCCCGGCGAGCCCCAGCGGATACGCGAGTCCGAGCAGCACCGTGTTCGTGAGGACCGTGAGCGAGAAGACGCCGATCTGGGTCTCGACGAGCGGGAACTCGGCGCCGGCGGCGACGTACTCGGGGAACGTCGGGAAGAGGAGCGCGAGCGCGATCAGCGCCTTCGCGTCCGCCCCGCCGAACGCGCCGAGGTACCAGAAGGCGTAGCCGAGCGGGGCGACGAACAGGACGCTGATCGCGGCCTGCACGAGGAACAGCCGGCCCTCGACCCCCGCGAGCGGCCACATCGCCGCCGTCTCCCACACCAGCAGCAACGCGCCGGACGCGTACAGCGGCGGCCAGATCCGGTTCGGGAGGCGTCGGGTCCGGACGTCCCGCAGCGCCGCCCACGCGAAGACGGGGACGGCGAGCAGCCGCAGGAGGTCCGGGAGCGTCGCGAACATGTCCCCACGGCCGCCGCGGGCATAATTAGGCGTTCGGGTTCGGCTATCGTGACCGATAGCGCGAGCCGCCGGCCGGGAGACGCGGACGGGAGCGACCGCTTTCGGTACGCGTCACCGCGCCGGTCCCGCGTCGCGGTGGAGGTACAGGTACGCGAGCACCGGGAGGATCGTGAACACGAGCGTCGAGACCCCCCAGACGGCCGCGTAGCGGTTCCCGCGCGCCCTCGCATCGCGGTAGATCCACGCCGCGGCGGCGACGACGACGCCGTAGACCACGACCGTGAGCGGGAGCGACCACGGCAGGGCGACCCCGGAGAGGAGCGTCATGGTGTCCCGTTCGGCCGCCGACGCTTATAGTTCGCCCGTGAGGTCCGCCCGCATGACGAAGTCGGGCTCGGCGGCGACGGGCACCCGGTTCGCGCCGGTGTCGCTCACGTGGTCGACCGTCTCGGGGATCAGGACGCGGGTCGCGTCGGCGTCGACCGCGGCCGCGTCCGCCGCGATCGACGCGTAGAGCGCGCCCGCGGCGTCGACGTCGCGCCACGCGGCGGCGCCGTACTCGGCGGTCCGCTCGGGGCCGCCCCCGCACTCCTCGTCGCTCGGGCCCTCGGAGACGCGGGTCCGGACCGCGACGCCGGCGAGCGCGTCCGCGTCGGCGACGGCGACCAGTCGGTCCTCGTCGGCCGCGACCCGGAGGCGCTCGCGGGTGAGCGCGGAACACGCCCACGGCTCGTCGCCGTCGAGCGCCAGCCCACGCAGGTGGTCCCGCGCGTCGCTGTCGCTCCAGAGCGCCCACGCGGCGTCCGGGTCTGGGTCGGTGACGGGACCGATCCCGTCGGTCTCGGCCGCGTCGGCCGCGTCGGCCGCGCCGACCGCGTCTGCGTCGGGCGTCGGCTCCGCGAACCGGAACTCGGTCGCGGGCTCGAAGCCGACCGCGCGCGACTGGCCGAGCCCGGCGACGTTCCACGAGAACACCATGTTCCGACAGACGGCCGCGCCGCGCTCGCGCGCCCAGTCGAGCGCGGCCTCCGAGAGCGCGGTCCCGACCCCGAGGCCGCGGGCCGCGGGGTCGACCCGGATCCCCTGTCCCCACGCCTCCCAGTCGGAGAGCATGACGCCCTGAATACAGCCGACGACGGCCTCGGGCTCGCCGGCGGCGGCCGCGCCCGTCCCGTCGCCCTCGACGAGCGTGTCGTCGGGCTCGCGGTCGTCGCGTCCGCCGGCGTTCTCGGTCGCGCCGGCCTCGCCGCCCGCGCCGCCCGCGACCGCCGCGGGCGGCAGCGTCGCGACGAAGGTGCCGGCGTCGGGGTCGTCGGACGCCGCCCACTCGGGGAACACGCGCGGGATGTAGTCGTCGTGGCGCTCGCCCCACGTGTCGCGCGCGAAGGCCGCGACCGCGTCGGCGTCGGCCGGCCGGGCCTCGCGGACGATCACGTCGAACTCGCCTCCCGCCGCCGTCATCGCCAGGGCCGCGACTCCTCGGTCAGCTCGCCGGCGAGGTCGCGGCCCATCGCCCCCTTCGGGTCCGACAGGTTCGCCAGCGCCCACATCAGCTTCACCTTCGCGGTGCCGGGGAGGGTGTCGCCGGCCTCGACGACGCCGGCGTCGAGCAGGTCGCGGCCGGTGTCGTAGACGCGGTCGCAGACGCGGCCGGCGAGGCACTGGCTCGTCATCGCGACGACGGTCCCGCCCTCGACCAGCTCCTCGATCCGCGGAATGAGGTCGGTGTGGACGTGGCCGAGCCCGGTCCCCTCGATCACGACGCCGTCCTTGTCGCCGAGGTAGTCCCACGCGGCCGGGTCCATGCCGGGCGTGAACTTCGCCAGCTCCACGTCGGCGTCGAGGTCGGTCGCGGTCGTGAGGTCGGCGTCGGCGCCGTCTTCTCCGTCGCCATCGCCCGCCACGCGCCCCCGCGGGAGCGGCTTGCGGGCCCACTCGATGGCGTCGTCCGCGGCGTCGCCGTCGGCGCCCGCCTCGGCCGCGGCCTCGTAGTCGATGCGACCGAGAGGCGCGGCGCCGACCGTCTCGAAGGCGTCGCGCCGGGAGGTGTGGTTCTTCCGGACGCGCGTGCCGCGGTGGAGCGCGCAGGCGTCGTCGGAGGGGCTCGCGTGCATGCAGACGAGCGTCTCGGCGTGGTCGGCCTTCGCGGCCTCGACGGCGCAGACCGCGTTCATCACGTTGTCGGAGGAGGGCCGGTCCGCGGAGCGCTGGCTCCCGGTGAAGACGACCGGGACGGGCGAGTCGAGCATGAAGGAGAGCGCGGAGGCGGAGTACTGCATCGTGTCGGTGCCGTGCATCACGACGACGCCGTCGGCGCCCGCCTCGACCTCCTCGGCGACCGCCTCGGCGAGCTCCCGCCAGATGGACGGCTCCATGTTCTCGGAGAGGATGTTCGCGACGACCCGGCCGCGGTAGTTCGCGCGGCCGGCCAGATCGGGGACCGCCCGCAGCACGTCCTCGGCGTCGAACTGCGCGGTGACGGCGCCGGTCCGGTAGTCGACGGTGGAGGCGATCGTCCCGCCGGTGGAGATGAGCGAGACCGTCGGCAGGTCGTCGTCGAAGGTGATCTCGGAGGCCTCGCCGCCGCCCGCGTCGGCCCCGTCGTCCACGTCGCGGGCGCCCGATTCGAGCACCTCGACGTCGGCCGCGTCGCGGTCGACGCCGACGTTGTACCCCCCGTCGAGCTTGACGACGAGGTGGTCGCGAGTCGTCGAGGGGAGCAGTACGCCCTCGTTCGTGACGTCCCCGCGCTCGACGCGGACGCGATCTCCCGGTTGCATACCACCCGCTTCCCCTGCGGCGGACTTGAATCCAACCGTTCGCGGTCCAGGACCGCGAACGCGTCCTCGACGGTTGATATCAAGCCGCACAGTTCGTAAAGTTCATATAGAATCGCTACCCTATGATCGATTGCACTCGAGGTGGTCAGCAATGGCCATGCCGACGCCAGCCAGTTCGTGGACGCAAGGATTCGACTTCCCGAGCCGACTGTTCGAATCGGGCGGTAACGACTACGAGCTGTACGAGGAGGACGACGAGTTCGTCCTCACGGTAGAGCTCCCCGGGTTCGACCCCGCGGAGATCACGGCCTCGTGGGACGGCGGCGTCCTCAACATCGCCGCCGAACACGAGGACGAGGAGCGCGGCACGCGCCGGACCTACCACCGCCGGTTCCGCTTCCCGAGGACCGTCGACGAGGACGGCATCGAGGCCTCCTATCAGAACGGTATCCTGACCGTGCGGCTCCCCGCCGTCGTCGACGCCGCGGTGACCGGCACCGAGATCGAGATTGAGAGCTGACGCGGCGACTGCCTCCCGCCGACGCCGACCGGTCGCGGACCGGTTCCCCGGTGGCGCGCACCTCCGATCGGCGCGCATCCCCGGTTGGCACGCCTCCCCGTCGACACGCCTTTTATCGGTCGCGCGAACCGTGAGCGCATGGACCGCGACGCGTTCGCCGCCAGCATCGACCACACCGTGCTCGGCCCGGAGACGACGTGGGCGGACGTCGAGACCGTCCTCGACGAGGCCGCCGACCACGGGATGAACGCCTGTATCCCGCCCTGCTACGTCGCCGAGGCGGCCGACTACGCGAACGCCCCGTCGACGATCGCGACCGTGGTCGGGTTCCCGCACGGCCAGCACGCGCCCGCGGCGAAGCGGGACGAGGCGGTGGGCGCGTGGGAGGACGGCGCCGACGAGCTCGACCTCGTCATCAACGTCGGCCGCCTGAAGGCGGGCGAGGACGACGCCGTTGCCGCCGAGATCGCCGGCGTCGTCGCCGCGGTGCCGGTCCCGGTGAAGGTGATCATCGAGGCCGCGCTCCTGTCCGACGCCGAGAGGCGCCGCGCCTGCGAGGCCGCCGTCGACGCCGACGCCGACATGGTGAAGACCTCCACCGGGTTCGCCGACGGCGGCGCCGCGGTGTCGGACGTGGAGCTGATGAGCGACTACCTCCCGGTGAAGGCCTCCGGCGGCGTCGGTTCCTACGACGAGGCGATGGCGATGCTCGACGCGGGCGCGACGCGGATCGGCGCCTCCTCCGGCGTCGAAATCGTCGAGGGATTTCCCGAGTGAGAGGGGTCGAGCCCCGACCCAGCGTTCCCTCGCCGTGAGAATCCCGTCGTGAGCATTTATTACCGGAGCGCCTACGCGGGGGTATGAGCCACTCGCGCGGATCGCCGCGTCCGGACCTCGACACGGCCTTCAAGACGTTCGGTGCGGTCGGTATCCTCATCTCAGTCGCGCTGACCGTCGGCGTGCTCGCCCTCACGGACCCGTTCGGCGAGTACGTCGCCGCCTCCCCGGCGCTGTACGGGAGCCTGCTGTCGGTCGGGCTGCTCGCCGCCGTCGGCTACGCCGCGTACGCGCTGCGCCGGCGCTGAACCGCGGTCGCGTCCGAGAGCGCGGCGCTCGCTCCGAGGGGTTAACAGACCGGCGACCGAATCGGGGGGCATGAGCGACGAGCCGATCGAGACCGCCGTCAAGCGGTTCCTCGACGAGACCGAGTCCGCGCTGGACGACTACGACCAGGGATACGCCGACGCCGACGCGACGCTGTCGGTGATACGGAGCCGCATGGACGAGCTGGCGGCCGCGGTCGACGAGGAGAGCTAGCGAGCTACGGCCGCGCGCCGATCAGCTCCCGGACGCGGGCCACGTGCTCGCCGAAGGCCGGGTCGCCGCGCTCGCGGGGGCGGTCGACCTCGACGTCGACCACCTCGGCGACGCGGCCCGGCTCGGCCGCCATCACGACGATCCGGTCGGCGAGCGTCACCGCCTCGGCGACGTCGTGGGTGACGAAGAGTACCGTCTTCCCGGTCGACGCCCACACGTCGAGCAGCTCCCGCTGGAGCATCTCCCGGGTCTGCGCGTCGACCGCGCCGAACGGTTCGTCCATCAGGAGCAGCTCGGGGTCGACGGCCAGCGCCCGCGCGATGGCGACGCGCTGTTTCATCCCGCCCGACAGCGACTTCGGGTACGAGTCGCGGAACTCGGTGAGCCCGACGAGGTCGAGCATCTCGTCGACGCGGCGCTCGCGCTCGGCCGCGGACCGGTCGCTCCGTTCGAGCCCGAACCCGACGTTCTCCTCGACCGTGAGCCACGGGAACAGGTGGTACTCTTGGAAGACGACGCCCATGTCGGTCGTCGGCCCGGTGACAGGGGTGCCGGCGAGCCGGACCTCTCCGTTGGTGGCGTCGGCGAGCCCGGCGATGACTCGGAACAGCGTCGTCTTCCCGCAGCCGGACGGGCCGACGAGACAGACGAACTCGCCGCTCTCGACCGCGAACGTGACGTCGTCGAGCGCGCGGACCGGCTTCCCGTCGCCGTCGTACGTCTTGCCGACGCCGTCGACGACGACGCCGGACTCCCCGGCGACCGCGCCCGTGCGATCGTCCGTCGCCATCGGCCCGTCGTTCACGCCCGCCACACTAACACCCTCCGCTGGACGGCGCGGAACGCCACGTCGACGAGGAGGTACATCAGGCTCAACACGAGGATGTACGCGATCACCGTGTCGACGAGGAGGTTGTTGCTCGCGCGGAGTATCTCGCGGCCGACCCCCGGCACGCCGAAGATCTCGGAGGCGACCACGAGCATCCAGCAGCGCCCGAGGCCGGTCCGGACCCCGGTGAGGATCCCCGGCAGCGACGCCGGGAGGACGATCGACCGGACCATGTCGAGGTCACCGCGGACGCCGAGCGTGCGGCCCACGTCGAGCAGGTCCTCGGAGACCCCCTCGACGGCCTCGTACGCCGCGTAGTAGTTGATCCAGAAGGCGCCGACGGCGATGATGAACGCCGCGCCGGCGTCGTTGATCCCGAACCACGCGATCGCGAAGCCGATCAGCGCGAGCGGCGGGACGGGCCGGAGCGTCCGCACGAGCGGCGCGGTCACGTCGTCGAGCAGGCCGCTCCACGAGAACGCGACGCCGGCGGCGACGCCGAGTCCCGTGCCGACGACCGTCCCGGGGAGCCAATGGCGGATACTCGACCGCAGCGCGGCCGTCATCGTGCCGGAGGCGAACTCCTCCGCGAAGGCGTCGCCGACCGCCGCCGGCGACGGCAGCACGTACGCCGGCTGCGTGAGCGAGACCAGGTGCCAGACGGCGACGAAGCCGACGACGCCGGCGGCGCCGCGGAGGAGCCGCCGCGGGTCGCCGAGGCCGAGGCCGTCGCGGAGCGCTCCCCCGTCGAACCGGCTCCCGGTGTCGGTCGACATCAGAGCGAGTCGTAGGCCTCGTAGTCGAAGATCGCCTCGTTCGACAGCCGTTCATCGATCTGCCCGTTGTTCGCCGCGAACTCCGAGAACACCGGGGTCGCCTCGGCGATCTCCCGGGGATCGGTGACGAAGTTAGACAGCGGCGAGTCGAGCGCGCGCCGGGCGCGGTCGGCGGGCATCCCGATCCCCGACTCGACGTGCTGGGCGGTCGCGTCCGGGCTCTCGTCGATGAACTCGGTCGCGCGGACGTGCTGTTCGAGGAACTGCGCGGCCAGCGGCGACCCGCGGACCGCGTCGCTCATCAGCGTGACCGCCGCGGGCTGGCCGGGGAGGATCTCGGCCGCCGTTCGCAGCATCGTCACGGACGAGCCCTCCTCGGCGGCGATCGTCGGCACCGGCTCCATGATCGAGGTCCCGTCGATCTCGTCGTTGGCGATCGCCTGCCAGACCGCGCTGGCACCGTTGATTTCGATAATCTCGACGTTCTCGTTCGACTCCGGCTCGACCCCGATCTCTTGGAGCCAGTAGCGGAGCAGCACGTCCGGGACGCTCCCCTGCGGGAACGTGCCGAAGCGGAAGGGGCGACCGTTCTCCTCGGCCCACGTCGCGAACGCGTCGCCGCCCTCGGCCTCGAACGGCTCGTGGAACGGCTCCTCGGCCATGATCCCCATCGGCTCGCGGATGTTCGCCGCGGTCACCTGCGCGGAGATCCCCCGATCGATGACGATCATCGCCGGCACGATGCCGAACATGGCGACGTCGATGTCGCCGCCGCCGAACGCCTGGACGATCGCCGGGCCGTCGGTGAACTCTCGCCCCGTGATCTCGGCGTCGATATCGGAAAAGTACCCCTCGCCCTCCATCACGTACCACTGGAGGTCGGGATAGATCGGCATGTGAGCGACCGTCAGCTCGTCGAGACCGCCGCCACCGCCGCCGAGACAGCCCGCGAGCCCGAGCGTCGCGGCGCCGCCCGACGCGGCGAGGAAGGACCGACGCGACGTCGGCGCGTGTGTGTCGTACATACGCTCGAAACGGCCGCGGCGTCCAACACCCCCGCGTCACCAGCAACGAAGGCGGATTTCGATGACGCACCGATTCGTGCGTATTCGCCCCGATAGGGCTTTAGGAATCGTATCAACAGCACCTGATTGGAAATCTGTTGTCACCGATTGACGCAATATTTGTGGAACCTCGGGCGACGGGCGACCGACCCGCCGTCGTTTATGCGATCGGCCGTCAACGGGGACGCATGGTCTCGGAGATCTTCGACCCCGACGCGTGGGAGCGCGTGACCGACGAGTTCGACGACATCACCTACCACCGCGGCGTCGACGTGCCGGCCGTCCGGATCGCGTTCGACCGCCCCGAGGTCCGGAACGCGTTCCGGCCGGGCACCGTCGACGAGCTGTACGCCGCGCTCGACCACGCGCGCAAGCAGGCGGACGTGGGCTGCGTCCTCCTCACCGGTAACGGGCCCTCCGAGAAAGACGGCGGCTGGGCGTTCTGTTCCGGCGGCGACCAGTCGGTGCGCGGCGGCTCCGGCTACGAGTACCGCGACGGCGACGAGGCGGGCGACGAGGACGACCCGCTCGTGAAGGAGGCGCGCGCGGGGCGGCTCCACATCCTCGAAGTCCAGCGGCTGATCCGGTTCATGCCCAAGCCCGTCGTCGCGGTCGTCCCCGGCTGGGCGGTCGGCGGCGGGCACTCGCTCCACGTCGTCTGCGACCTGACGCTCGCGAGCGACGAGCACGCGAAGTTCCTCCAGACCGACCCCGACGTGGCCTCCTTCGACGGCGGGTTCGGCTCCGCCTACCTCGCGAAACAGATCGGTCAGAAGAAGGCCCGCGAGGTGTTCTTCCGCGGGAAGACCTACTCCGCCGCGGAGGCCGCGGACATGGGGATGGTCAACGAGGCGATCCCCCACGAGGATCTGGAGGCCGTCGCGCTGGAGTGGGCCGACGAGATGACGAAGAAGTCGCCGACCGCGATGCGCATGCTGAAGTACGCGTTCAACATGACCGACGACGGCATGGTCGGCCAGCAGGTGTTCGCCGGCGAGGCGACCCGGCTGGCGTACATGACCGAGGAAGCTCAGGAGGGTAGAGACGCCTTCCTAGAGAAGCGCGAGCCCGGGTTCCGCGACTATCCCTGGCACTACTGAGGCGGCAGTCGACCACGCTCCGGAGGCGCGGCCCACGCGCCACGGTTTAACCGCCGCCCCGCCAACGGGCGCGCATGGAGAAGGTGACCCTCGCAGACGCGTTCGCGTCGATCGACGAGCGCTGGGATCCCCACCTCGCCGGCGAACTGAACGGGCAGGCCGTGAAGCTCGCGAAGGCCGAGGGCGAGTTCGTCTGGCACAGTCACGCCGACGCCGACGAGCTGTTCCTCGTCACCGACGGTCGCCTCCGGATCGAGTTCCGCGACCGCGAGGACGTGACCTTGGAAGAAGGCGAACTACTCGTCGTCCCCCGCGGGACCGAGCACCGCCCGGTCGCCGAACCGGAAGCGCAGATCCTCCTGTTCGAGCCGGCCGGCACGCGGAACACGGGCGACGTGGAGAACGAGTTGACCAGAGAGGAGCTGGAACGCGTCGACGACTGAGCCGGGGATTCGCTGTGCGGTGGCGCGTGCCGCCGAGCGCCCAGCGGGCGCGAGGAGCGCGCGCGAGGGAGTCGCTGGCGCCACCGGCGCCAGCGACGAGGCTGGGGAGGTGTGAGGCTGCGGTGCGGAGCGGTGCGGGGCGGGACTCAAAAGGGCAGCCGCGAGGGCGAAGCACGGCGCAGAAAGCACTACAAGAAGCGAGCAACGCGAGCGACTGAAGCGCGCAGCAAGCCGCGCGAGTCCTCGCGGCTGGGGCTTTGGAGATCTCTTCCGCGCCACGCCAGAAGAGAACGTATAGCCGGGCGACTAGATATTTGGAGGCCTCCACCGCGAACGCGACGATCGCGGTCCGACCGATACGAGTGCGACTGAAAGACCCCCGATCCGCGTCAGCGATCCCGTATTAGTGGAACCCGCGGTCGACATCGTCCTCGTCGATCAGGTCGTCGAGTTCGGACGAGAGCAGCTCCTCGGCCTCGTCGAAGGTATCGGAGAGCTCGTCAAGCTCGTCCGGACGCCCGTCGAACCGGTAGTCCATCGGGCCGAACGCGGGCGCGTCGATCGCCTCCATCACGTCCTCGAACAGGTGGTCGGGGTCCGTCGGCGCCTCCGCGTGGACCTTCAGCGTCTCGCGAAGTCGCGTCGCGACGTCCTCCGCCGCTTCCTCGTCCTCTGGCGGCGACCGCACCGCGAACCGGCCCTCCGACTTCTCGTCTGGGAGGAGAGGGTCGAGTTCGCCGTCGACCTTGCGAGCCACCCGCGCGCCGACGCCGCGGAGGTCGCGAGGGTTCTTCGCGTACGTCTTGAGGTGGTAGACGCCGACGTTCGGGTGACCGAAGTAGAGGTCCTCGCCGAGCCCCTCGCGCCGGGAGCCGGCCACGGCCCGCCAGCCGTCCGGATCGGTCGCGTCACTCGCGACGTCGGAGAGGATATCGTCCCAGTCTCGGACGCGCATGTCACCGTATCGTAGCGGGGAGACGCGCTTGAGCGTGTCGGTCGCGGCGGGGAGCGGGCGACGCGGTCGACCCCCACCGACAGCGTTTTTCGAGGCCGCCGCCGATGACGGCCGTGAACGTTCGGGGGCCGATCCTCTCCGTCGGGGAGACGCGGACGGTGTCGACGTCGTACGGGGACCGGGAGCTCCGCGAGCTCCGGATCCGTCCCGAGCGCGGCGCGGCCGACCCGGTCGACGTGACGCTGTGGGGGAAGTGGACCGAGACCGCCGAGCACGCCGAACCGGGTATGGAGCTGTTAGTGACCGACGCCGAGGAGGACGAGTTCGGCGGCGAGACGGGGTACGCGACGACGGGCGACTCGTGGGTCGTGCTCGAGCCCGACTTCCTCGTCGACGTGACCGGGATCCGGTCGTGGGTGCAGTGCCCGCGGATGTACTATTTAAATAAGCTCTCCGGGATCCCGCTCAACTACCCGGTGGTCAAAGGGACGATCGTCCACGAGGTGTTCGGCGACCTCCTGCGCGGGATGGAGCTGGAGGCGTCGGTCGCGGACCGCGTCGAGGAGGCGGGCCTCGAACTCGGACTGTTGGAGTACGAGCCCGAGGAGGTCGCCGACGAGGTGCGCCGCAACGCGGCCGCGATCGAGGGGTGGCTCTCGCAGGGAACCCTCTCCGACGAGGACACGTGGCGGTCGGAGTTCACGCTCATCTCGCCGACGTTCGGCCTGAAGGGGCGCGCCGACGCGCTCCGTCGCGGGACCCCCGTGGAGCTGAAGACCGGGAAGAACACCAAGCGGGAGCCGCGCTTCCACGACAAGATCCAGGCGGCCTGCTACGCGCTTATGCTGGAGGAACGCGGCGTCGACCCTGACATCGGAACCCTGCTGTACACCAAGAACACCGCCCTGGACCGCAACGAGGAGTCCGGCGACCTCGCGCCCGCCAAGGAGTTCTCGGTGGGCCGGGAACTGCTGGAGTTCGTCGTCCGCGAGCGCAACGCCCTCGCCGCGATGGAGTGGCGCGCGCTCAACGACCCCGGCGAGCGCCCGACAGTCCCGACCGGGTACGAGGCCGACGCGAAGTGCGAGTACTGCTTCGAGCAGGACACCTGCATGGTCGTCTCCGGCCGCCTCGATCAGGAGTCGAAGGCGGGGTCGGTCGGGACCCCCGTGCCGGACGCGGAGCGCGACTACTTCGACCGCTTCTACGTCGCCTTGGAGGAGGAGCGCCGCGAGACCCACGCCGAGTACCGGAAGCTGTGGGAGCAGACCCCGGCGGAGCGCGCCGCGGACGACCGCGCGCTGATCGACTTAGAGCCGGTCTCGCAGACCGAGATCGACGACGCCCGGTGGGAGCTCCGCGCCCGTAAGCCGGGCGACGCCGTCTCCAAGCTCCGCGAGGGCGACGTGGCGCTCGCGAGCGACGGCGATCCCGTGAGCGGCCACGGCGAACTCGGCCGCATCACCGAACTGGGGAGCGACGCGGTCGTCGTCGAAACGGACGAACCGGTCGAGCTCCGCCGGCTGGACGTCTATCCCTCCGAGATCTCCGTCGACCGGTCGCTCACCGCGCTCCACGACGCGATCCTGAAGGGGACCGACGCGCGAAAGGACGTGCTGTTCGGGCGGCGCGAGCCGGAGTTTCGGGACTCCGTCGAGCGCCCTGAAGGCACTCCCGACGCCTACATCGGCAACAACGACGCCCAGAACGAGGCGGTCGAGCTCGCGGTCGACGCCGAGGACTGCGCGCTCATACACGGCCCGCCGGGCACCGGGAAAACGTACACCATCGCGCGGACGATCCGCGCACTGGTCGAAGAGGGGAACCGGGTGCTGCTCTCGGCGTTCACGAACCGCGCGGTCGACAACGCCCTCGAAGCGTTGCGCGATCAGGGCTTCGACGACGTGCTCCGCGTGGGCACCGAGACCGGCGTTCGGGACGACATGCGGGACGTGCGGCTCGTCCAGCGCGGCGACCCGAACGCGAAGGCCGCCGAGCTGCGCGACGCACCGGTGGTCGCCGCCACGACCGCGGCCTGCGGCTCCCGGGTGCTGCGCGAGTGCGAGTTCGACGTGGCGCTCGTCGACGAGGCCTCCCAGCTCACGGAGCCGGGCACCCACGCCGCGATCAACCGCGCCGATCGGTTCGTGCTCGTCGGCGACCACGAGCAGCTCCCTCCGGTCGTTCGGGCCGAGAACGACCTGCAGACGTCGCTCTTCCAGCGCCTCATCGAGGCGTACCCCGACGCGAGCGTCATGCTCGACCGCCAGTACCGGATGAGCCAGCGCATCCAGGCGTTCGCCTCCGCGGAGTTCTACGACGGCGCGCTCCGCCCCGCGACCCCCGAGGTGGCCGGGCAGACGCTCGCCGACCTCGGCGTCGACCCCGACGCGCTCGCGCCCGACCTCACCGGCGGCGTCGGGTTCGTCGACCCGGACGGCGAGCGCGACGGCAACCGGAACGTCCGCGAGGCCGAGCGCGTCGCAGCGATCGTCGACGCCTACGTCGCCGCGGGCGTCGACCCGGGCGACATCGGCGTGATCGCCCCCTTCCGGGCGCAGGTCGCGGAGATCGGCCGCCGGACCGACGTGACGGTCGACACCGTCGACCGCTTCCAGGGCTCCTCGAAGGAGGTGATCGTCGTCTCGCTGGTCGCAACCGGCGACCTCGACGGGCCGATATTCGAGGACCACCGCCGGATGAACGTCGCGCTCACGCGGGCGAAAAAGCAGCTGACGCTGGTCGGCGACGCCGACGCGCTCGCTTCCGAGCCGTTCTACGAGCGCATGCTCGACTGGGCGCGGCGGTGAGGCGAAGGTGGCGACGCGACGGCGAGTCGAGAGCCGGCTCGGCTACTCCCCGTCCGCGTCCGTGACGATCCCCGGCTCCTTGCTCGCGATCACGACGATCCGGTCGGTGAGGTCCTCGATCGTGTTCGCGAGCTCGTCCAGCAGGATCGCGAGCTCGCGGTAGACGAGCGGCTGGTCGACCGCGTCGTCGGCGAACGCGGTCTCGATCGCGTCGTTGCGGAGGGCGTCACACTCGCTTTCCAGGTCGCGGATCGCCTCGATCCCCTCGGTCAGCGTCTCGGTGGCGTCGGCGCGCGCGAGCCCCCTGACGAACCCCTCGACCACGTCGCCGAGGACCGCGGTCATCTCGGCGATCCGCGTCGCCATCTCCCGCATGTCGGCGAACGGTTCGACGCCCGCGTCGGGGCGCATCATCGCCACCTCCTGGACGATCCGCTCGGTGTGGTTCGCGACCACGTCGAGCTCGTTGTAGAAGTCGAGCAGCGCGGACTCGTTGAAGTTGATCCGCGTGTTCAGCAGGCCGATGTCGTCGGGTCCGGCGTCGGTGATGAGCGCCGTGAGCCCGCGGACGAGCTCGTCGCACTCGCTCTCGACGGCGGCTATCTCGTCGACCGTCTCGTCGTACGCGCCACCGCTCGCGTACTCGTCGAGCGCCCGCGGGAGGAGGGCGACGCAGTCGTCGATCCGGTCGAGGTACGCGACGGTCCGGGTCTCCAGCTGCTCCCCGAAGTCGGCGTCGGTGGACATGCGCGAACCCACGCGCGTCGGCGGTAAAGAGGTTCCCTCGCGTGTCTTCGATCGTGAGGGTTCGAGGGTCGCTGCCCCTGTTCTCGGGAGCGTCCTATAGATCGTCGACCGCGTCGAGCGCCGCCTCGATGTCCGGGACGTCGAACCACTCGCGTCCGGTGTACGCGTTCGTCCCGGCCGCGTACAGCTCCGAGACCGCGTCGACGACCGCCGCGGGGAGCGGCTCCGGGTCGCGCTCGCAGAGCTCGCGCCAGTCGTCGATGTCGCGGTCGGCGACCGCCGCCTTCGCCTCCTTCACGGCCTCGACCCACGCGGGGTCGTTCGCCTTGTACCACTGCCGGACGACCTCCTTCGAGATCCCGCGCCCGCCGTACGAGAACCGGTTCTCGTCGAACGTTCCGACCACGTCGGCGACGCGGAGCTCCCCGTCGACGTAGAGGCACTCGATCTTCCCGTCCTCGTGGGCGAAGCCGGCGGCGTCGGCGCGCTCGGTGACGACGCGGTTCACGTCAAGGGCGAGCGACTCGAGGGCGTCGACGTCGGCGACGCCGGCGATCCGGTCGGCCTCGGCGCGGGTGAGGTAGCGGTCCTGCTCCTCGTACTTCGTGGAGAACTCCACGACCGGCTCCGGGAGGTCGACCGGCTCGGCGGGCCAGCCGCCGTCGGCGCCGGCCGGACCGCCCTCCGCGTCGAGCCCGAAGTCTGCGGGCTCGGCGCGCTTCCGCAGGCTAGAGCCGACCGGGACCCGGTTGCGGAAGACGACCTCCAGCGGGACGAGGTAGTTCTCCCCGCCCGCGGCGTGGAAGGCGTCGTAGTCGTAGCCCGCCTCGGGACCCTCGTACGGCAGGTCGGGGACCTGCGTCAGGTCGATGGCCATCTCCGTCGGCGGGACGGTCGCGTCGGCGAGGGGGACGGCCTCGGGCTCGCTCGCCCCGCCCGCATCGGCGTCCCGGCCGGGGTCCACGACTCCGCGGTAGTGGGTCGGAACGCCCTCGTCTTCCAGCAGTTCGAAGTTGAACGCGCCCATCGCGCAGAGGCTCGCGCCCTTGCGCGGGATCGCGTCGGGCATCTGTCCCCAGTCGAACACCGAGTACGCGTCCGTGAAGACGAACCGACCGCGGCCGAGCGCGTCGGCGGTCGCGGGCTCGTCGACGCGGAACTCCTTGACGCTCGTCATACCACAGTCGGCGACCGCCTCCCCCATGAACCTTTCAGTTACGTGGTCACCTCTTGCGTTCGATTCGGGGAACGATCCACGTCTATGCCGTGTTCACTCCGGCGACCCGAAGCGAGTCCGCCCCCGCGACCGCATCGAAAGGACCACACCTATCGCGGGCGCATCGCCGGCCATGCACGAGGCGCGCGAGGTCGTCGTCCTCCGGTACGGTCACCGGCCCGGCCGCGACGACCGCATGACGACGCACGTCGGGCTCACGGCCCGAGCGCTCGGGGCGGACCGGGTGGTGTTCCCCGACAACGCCGGGCAGTCCGCGGAGACGGTGCGGGACATCACCGGCCGGTTCGGCGGCCCGTTCGCGGTCGAACTCCGGGAGGACCAGAAGGCGATCGTCCGGGACTGGGAAGGAACCGTCGTCCACCTCACGATGTACGGCGAGCGCGTGCAGGACGTCGAGGGCGAGGTCCGCGAGTCGGTCCGAGACGGCGACGACCTCCTCGTCGTCGTCGGCGGCGAGAAGGTCCCCTGGGCGCTGTACGAGCGCGCCGACTTCAACGTGGGCGTGACGAACCAGCCGCACTCGGAGGTCGCCGGGCTCGCGGTGTTTCTAGACCGGCTGTTCGAGGGCGCGGAGCTGGACCGCGAGTGGGTCGACGCCGACCGCGAGGTGGTGCCGGAGCCGACCGGAAAGACCGTGATCGACGCCGACGAGACGGACGCGGAGGAGACCTGAAGCGGGAGCCTCCGGACTCGGTCAGCGACTCGCCGGCGATCACTCCTCCTGGTCGATCCCTTCCAACTCCGCCGCGTCGTCGACGACCTCCGGCGTCCCGCTCAGGATGCCGCGCAACCCCGTCATCGGCTCGCCGACCGAGACGCCGTCCGACGTGATCCGGAACTCCCGGATCGTCCGCTCGAAGTCACTCGTCCGCTTTTTCAGCACGCCGATCGCCTTCCGCATCTCGCCCTGCACCTCGAGGTGCCGGAGGAACACGATGTTGTCGGCGAGGTAGCTGATGTTCTCGACGGTCGCCTGGAAGTCGCCGGTGATGCTCCGCGTCTCGTCGATGAACACCGCCGTCACGCCCAAGTTCTTGAGATACCGGCCCAGCGCGTGGAGCTGTTGGAGCATCATTCCGTCCTCGCCCCGGAGCGTCAGGCGGTACCCCGCGATACCGTCGACCATCACGAGGTCCGCGCCACGCTCTTCGACCTCCGTCCGGACCATCCGAGCGAACTCCTGTGGCGACCGTTCGAGGGCCTCTATCTCGTTCACCTGGAGCGTCCCGCGCTCCATCATCTCGTCGACCGGGATGCCGATGGCGCGGGAGCGCGTGAGGAACGTCCCCCGGTTCTCCTCGAACAGGTAGATGACGGATCGCTCCCCGCGCTCCGCGGCTTGCTTCATGAACTGCGTGCTCAGCGTCGTCTTCCCGACGCCGGTTGGGCCGCTGACGATGCTGACCGTCCCGCGTTCGAGTCCGCCGTGCAGGAGGTCGTCGATCCCCTCGACCCCCGACGACAGCTGTTTGGAGACGAACTCGTCGGTGTAGTTTCCGGGCTGGAGCGCCGGGTACACCTCGATCCCCCCGTCGGTCACGCGGTAGGCGTGGTCGCCGCTCTGCGTCGACGACCCGCGGAACTTCGGCACGTCGACCGTCTTGCCGTACTCTTCTTTTCCGAGCCGGATCGTCCCGTCCGTGATGAACTCCAGGTCGTCGGTCGGGAGCGAGTCGGTGTTCTGGACGGTGAACACCACGGTCGCGCCCTGGTCTTTCAAAAATCGCATGAATCCGACGACCTGCTTGCGGAACTGGTAGTCGTCGGAGAGCAGGAATCGGAGCTGCGTCAGCGGGTCGACGACGACGCGGTCGGGATCGACCGCGGTGACGCCCTCCACGATCCGGTCGGTGAGCGGCTCGCTCTCGACCTCCTCGGGCGCGAACACCTCGTACGACTGCTCCTCGGTGAACACGTCGGCGCCCGGGCTCAGGTCGAGGAACTCGATCGCCTCCGTGTCGAAGCCGAGCGCGGCCGCGTTCGCCGTGAGGTCGCGCACGTCCTCCTCCAAGTTGATGAACAGCGACGTCTCCCCCTCGTCGACGCCCCGCTGGAGGAAGTGGAGGCTCAGGATCGTCTTCCCGCTGCCCGCCTGACCGCGGACCATGTAGCTGCGCGCCGGGATGAGCCCACCGGACAGTACCTCGTCGAGGCCCGCGACGCCGGTCGACAGTCGCTCGGGCAGTGGCTCGGACATGATCCCCAGTCCGTGCGCGGGGTAGTTAACGAGAGGGGTAACTCTTAGTGGCAGTGCGTGCACCGATCATAAGTAATGGACACGGGCTCGGAGGGGCTCGCCGGCGGCACGCCCCCCGAAGGCGACGGCGGCGGCGCGCCCTCCGGTGAGGCCGCCGACGCCGGTGCCTCCGACCTGACGGACGACGACCTCCCGGCGGAAGGCGCGCCTGAACCGGACGAGGACCCCCGCGTGCTGCTGTTCATGCGCCCGGGGCGCGACCGGGAGCTGGTGGCCGGAGCGCTGAGCGACCGGTTCCGGACCGACGCGACGACCGACGTCGAAGCGCTCGGTTCGGCGTTCGACTGCTGCGTCTTCGACGCCCACGAGTTCAATCGGGTCGCCGGGTCGATCCAGCGGCGGCGGGAGCTGGCGGCGCCCGTCTTCCTCCCGTTCGTCCTGCTCGTGAACGACGACGCGGCGGGGCCGACGACGGAGAGCACCTGGGACTACGTCGACGACGTCGTCGAGCTGCCGGTGCGGAAGCGGGCCCTCCGCACCCGGATCGGAAACCTCGTCGAGCGCCGCCGCACCTCGCTCCGGCTCGCGGCGCGGGAGCGGAAGTTGGAGGAGACGGTCGAGGACCTCCGGCTGAAGGAGCGCGCGATGGACGAGGCGACGGTCGGGATCACGATCGCGGCGGTCGACGAGGACGGCGAGGGCGACAACCCGCTCGTGTACACGAACGACGAGTTCGAGGCGCTCACCGGCTACGGCTCCGAGGTGTTCGGCGCGGACTGCCGGTTCCTCCAGGGCGAGGACACCGACCCGGAGACGACCGCGACGCTCCGGGCGGCGATCGACGAGGAGCGACCGGTCGCGGTCGACGTCCTGAACTACCGGCGCAACGGCCAGAAGTTCTGGAACCGGCTCACGATCGCCCCGATCCGCGACGCGGAGGAGGAGGTCACTCACTTCGTCGGGTTTCAGACGGAGATCACGGAACGGAAGATCCGAGAGCGCCGCCTGGAAGTGATGAACCGCGTGCTCAGCCACAACCTCCGGAACAAGATGAACCTCATCTCGGGGTACACGGAGCTGGTACGAGGGGAGATCGACGGCGGCCGCGACGAGGCGCTCGACGCGCTGGAGGTGATCGACGAGACGGCGGACGATCTGATGGGGATCGCGGCCGCGGTCCAGAAGCTCGATCGCACGCTGTCCGGACCCGCCTCGACCGAAAAGAGCGTCGCGCTCCGCGACCACCTGATCGAGCTGCGGTCCCGGGTGCGAGACCGGTACCCCGAAGCGACGATATCGTTCGCCCTCCCCGACGGCGACCCGCTCGAAACGACGGCGGTCGGACTGCTGACGGCGATCGAGGAGGCGGTAGAGAACGCCGTCAAACACAACGACGGCCCGGAGCCGCGGGTCGAGGTCCGCGTCGGGCGGGAGTCGCCGGAGTGGCTCGCGGTCGAGGTCGCGGACGACGGCCCCGGGATCCCGGACCACGAGACGCAGGTGCTCGATCACGGCGAGACGTCGCTGAACCACGCGGACCGCCTGGGGATCTGGCTGATCTACTGGGTCGTGGCCAAGGCGGGCGGGGAGTTCGCGATCGACACGTCGAGCGAGGGGACCACGGTCCGGCTGACCGTGCCCGCGCACCCCCGGGACGGGACGTCGAGCCAGGGATGAGGCGGGCGGGACCGACTCAGAGCGACCGCTTCGACCGCAGCAGCGCGAGGCGGAAGCGGGCCTCCTGTCGGCTCGTCCCGCGCACGCGACCCGTCTCGGCGTCCGCCATCGAGGCGAGCGACAGCCGGTCGAGCAGGGGGGGCCAGTCGGCGGCGCCCGCCGCGTCGCCGGCGAACGCGACCGCGTTCCCGAGCCCGTCGCGCTCGGCGGTTCCAAGCCGCGCCACCGCGGCGTCGGCGTCCCGGCGGCCCCCGCCGACGTAGAGCCGGTCGCCGACGGCGGCGGGGACCCACGCCGGCAGCAGCAGCAGCCACAGCAGGACGCCGGCGACCGTGTACGCCCGCGGCGGGACCCGGTCCTCCTCGGGCTCGTACCCGTGGATCCGGTTGACGCGCCGGTCGGCGGCGGTCCGGTCGGCGCAGCGCCCGACGAGGAGCGTCGCCAGCAGCGCGACCGTCTCGACGAGCGCCAGCGCCGGCAGCAGGGCCGTGGTGACCGCCGCCTCTCGGGTCCGGAGCCGGACGAGCGCGTGTCTGAGCGCGGCGTCGCGGTCGGCGGCCGGGAGGGCGAGCAGCCGCGTCGAAACGACGAGCCGGCCGCCCCGGAACCCGTCCGCGACGGCGACGTTGGCCGCGTCGGCGCGGACGACCGTCACCGTCGGGGCGTCGACGCCGACCGCCTCGGCGAGGGTCGAGACGCGGTCGTCGACGAAGGCCTCGTGACGGTCGTCGAGGTCGGCCGGGGGAAGCCGCGCGATCCGCCGGTCGGCGAGGACCGGTCCGGCGAGCGCCGAGCCCCCGAGACCGAGGGCGACCGCGGCGAACGCGGCGGCGACGACCGGAGGGATCCCCCCGAGCGCCGCGGGGGTAAGAACGCCGAGACCGGCGGGACCGAGGAGGACCGCGAGCGGGACGAGCGGGGCGGCGACGAGCAGCGCCGGGACCGCCGCGAGCGCGAGGGCGCCGACCGCCCGCCTGAGGCGCACCCGCCGCCCGAAGTCGGATCCGCCGCGCGGGTCGTCGGAGTCACTCATCACGCACGGGTGGTGCGAGGGGGCGCGTAAAGCTTTGCCGGAGCCGTCGGTGGTTCCGGCGCCCGTCGCGGTCCCGGCGAGCCCGTGCCGGAGCCGGTCGACGGTGGCCCTTTCGGAGCTTTTAACCCGATTCCACCACCACTTTCGCGTAATGGCTTTTGAGGATCTACTGAACGACCCCGTCATCCAGAAGTACCTCCACGAGCTGGTGGGGCCGACGGGGATGCCGGTCGCGGCCGCGCCGCCCGACGGCGAGGTCACCGACGAGGAGCTGGCGGAGGAGCTCGGCTTAGAGCTCAACGACGTCCGCCGCGCGCTGTTCATCCTGTACGAGAACGACCTCGCCACCTACCGCCGGGTGCGCGACGAGGACTCCGGGTGGCTCACGTACCTCTGGACGTTCCACTACGACAACATCCCGGAGAACCTCGAAGAGGAGATGTACCGCCTGCTCGACGCCTTGGAGGACCGCGAGGAGTACGAGCGCACCCACGAGTTCTACCTCTGTGAGGTGTGTTCGATCCGCTTCGAGTTCGGCGAGGCGATGGACTTCGGCTTCGAGTGCCCCGAGTGCGGCTCCCCGGTCGAGGCGATGGAGAACGACCGGCTCCGCGAGGCGATGGGCCGGCGCGTCGAGGAACTCCGCGACGAGCTCAACGCGGACGTGACGGGCTGATGGTCGTCCTCGCAACCAAGTGCTACGTCGAGGGCGACGCCCGCGACCGCGCGCTCGACGGCATGGACTCGCTCGTCGCCAACGACGTGGGGGAGCTGAGCGTCGACTGGCACGTCGGCGTCCGCGACGACGACTTCGTGCAGGTGGACGTGAGCGGCGAGGACGCCGCGGTCGCCCGCAACGTGCTCGCGGAGACGTGGGGCGAGATCGTCGCCCACGACGAGGGGCTGGAGGCCGGCGAGGAGTACGTCGGCACCCTCGAATCGTGGGACGACGACGGGTTCGTGCTCGACGCCGGCGTCGAGGTGCGGATCCCCGCCGACGAGATCGGCCTGGGTAGGGGCTCCCCCGAGCAGGTCGTCGAGCGGTTCGGGCTGGTCCAGCACCTCTCCGTCCGGTTCGTCTACGGCGGCGACGTCGGCGACCCGGACGCCGAGCCGAGCCGCCTCGCGGACGCCGAGCGCGACCGCCTGTACGACTGGCAGCGCGGGAACGGCCGGGTCAACGTCAACTCGGCGACGCGCGGCGAGGTGCGCGCGACGGTGAACCGGGCGGGCCACGCGCAGGACATCGTCACGGTCGAGCGGCTCGGCCTCCTCGAACAGAGCATCGTCTGCACCGAGAACACCGACCCGCCGGGGTTACTCGCCGCGATCGGCTCGTACCTCCCGGCTGAGATGCGCTGCGTCGTCTGAATTCGTGAACAAACGCTTCGCCCTCGCGGTCGCCGTCGTCGCGCTGCTCGCGGTCAGCGCCGGCTGTCTCAACTACGTCAACGACGGCGGCGAGATCGCGAACGAGACTCTCGACGCGGAGCCCCCGAGCGGGTACGAGTTCGACACGGACCGCGACGCCGCGTTCAACCTCTCGACCGGGAGCCAGTACACGGCCGTGTACAACGTCTCGGGCGTGGAGGAGCTCCGGCTGTACAGGCAGACGCCGTACGCGGGCGACCAGCCGCTGGAGTTCGAGGCGTTCCGGTACCGGACCGCCGACGGCGAGGTGCTCAACGGCAGCGAGTTCCGCGCCGCCGGCGGCGAGGTCGAGCGGACTCCGGACGAGACGTGGGTCCGCTTCCCCGAGGGGACGGGCGAGGGGCAGGTCGCATTCGCTTCCGCCGGCTCCCCTCGGCGATTCACCACGCTGGCGTACGTCGACGGGTCGTACGCGGTGACGCTTCCGCCCGGGTTCAGCACCGACTTCCCGGTCGTGGGTCACGTCGCGCCCCGCGACCACGAGATCGAGACGGTCGACGGCCGCGACCGGATCACCTGGGAGTCGGTCGAGGGCGGCTCGGTCGTCGTCCAGTCGTACCGCGAGACCGACCTGCTCGTCTTCGGCGTGATCCTCGCCATCGCGATCGTCGCGGCGATCGTCGGGGTCGCGTACTTCCGGCGCCAGCTGGAGGCGCTCAAGGAGCAGCGTCGGGAGCTGGGACTCGGCGTGTACGACGACGACGAGTAGGCGGCCGCCGTCCCCCCAGGATCCGTTCCCGGACCGAGGATCGGCCGACGCGCCGAACGCGGGTGCTTTTGAGTGCGCGCCGCCTTGTCGGCGGTATGAACGCCGCCGTCGTCACCGTCGGGGACGAGCTCCTCGTCGGCGACACCGAGAACACGAACGCGACGTGGCTCTGCGACCGGCTCGACGAGCGCGGGGTCGTCGTCCGCCGGGTGACGGTCGTCCCCGACGAGGTCGGCGAGATCGCGCGCGTCGTCAACGAGTACCACGCCGAGTACGACGCGGTGGTCGTCACCGGCGGACTCGGCCCGACGCACGACGACGTGACGATGGACGGGGTCGCGGCCGCCTTCGGTCGAGAGCTCGAACGGAACGAGGAGGCCGCGGCGTGGCTCGCCGAGCGCGGGTACAGCGCCGACGACCTCGCCGCGGAGACGACGCATCTGCCGGTCGACTGCCGGCCGCTCGCCAACGAGGCCGGCGTCGCGCCGGGCGCCGTCGTCGAGTCGGTGTACGTCCTGCCCGGCGTGCCGAGAGAGATGGAGGCGATGTTCGAGTCGGTCGCCGACGAGTTCGAGGGGACGCCGACCCACACGGTCACCGTCGACGTCGACGAGCCGGAGAGCGCCCTGCTCGACCGGTTCACGGAGCTCCAGGAGGCGTTCGACGTGAGCGTCGGTTCCTACCCCGGCGAAAGCGTCCGGGTCAAGATCACGGCGACGAGCGCGGCGGAGGCCGAGCGCGCCGCCGAGTGGGTGCGGGAGCGGTCGACGCTGGTCGAGTCGGAGTGAGCCGACCGGCGCGGCGAGGAGAGGCGGTCGGACGCGGCGGGACGGCTACCGATAGAGGTACGCGAGCCACACGGCGGTGACGGCGAGGCTCGCGAGGAGCACGGCGATCGCGGTCGCGTCGATCGGGAGCGGCTCGGTCACGGCGGCTTCGAGGAGCATACCCCGAGGTTGCTCCGGGGGCGTCTTAAGCGTTGAACTTCCGCGCTCGGCGGCGGTGGACCGCGTCGATCGCCGGCGATCCTCGCCGTCCGCGGATCCGGGCCGGTCCGGCGGGCGAGACGCGCCCGCTTAAGTTTCCGCCGCCGAAGGTCGGGGTATGCACGTCGGCTTCGTGATGAACCCGGTCGCCGGGATGGGTGGCCGCGTCGGCCTCAAGGGCACCGACGGGAAGGTCGCGGAGGCGATCGCTCGCGGCGCGGAGCCGCGAGCGCCCGACCGCGCGCGACGAGCGCTGGAGCGGCTCGCCGCGATCGCGCCGGAGGCGACCGTCTCGACCGCGGCCGACCCGATGGGCGAGCGACTGGTGAGGGCGGCCGGGTTCGAGCCGGCGCGGGTCGTCGACCCGTTCGGGGACGACCCGACCGGCGACAGCGACTCGTCCAGCGACAGCGGCTCGTCCGGCGACGGCGATGACCCGCCAGGCGACGGCGATCCGCCCGGTCCCACCGCGACGACCGCCGAGCACACCGCACGCGTCGTCAGGGCGTTCGTCGGGAGCGCAGCCGATCCGCCCGTCGACGGCGACCCGGTCGACCTGATCCTGTTCGTCGGCGGCGACGGCACCGCGACGGACGTGGCGGCGACGCTGGAGGCGGCGGGCAGCGAGGTTCCGATGCTCGGCGTCCCCGCCGGGGTGAAGGTGTACTCCTCCGTGTTCGCCGTCTCGCCGGAGGACGCGGCCGAGGTCGCGGCGGCGTTCTCGCGCACCGAGCGCCGCGAGGTGATGGACATCGACGAGGACGCCTACCGCGAGGGAGAGGTCCACCCGGAGCTCCGAGCGGTCGCGCGCGTCCCCGTCGCCGACGACCTCCAGTCGTCGAAACAGACCGCGAGCGGGACCGTGGAGTCGCTCGCGGAGGGGGTGGCCGACGACATCCGCGAGCGCGACGGCGAGGGCGTCACGTTCGTGCTCGGCCCGGGGTCGACCGTCGGCGCGATCAAGGACGAGCTGGGATTCGAGCCCTCTCCCATCGGCGTCGACGTGTGGCGCGACGGCGAGGTGGTCGCACTGGACGCGACAGAGGCCGAGATCCTCGACGCGCTCGGCGAGGAGAACGTCATCGTCGTCTCGCCCATCGGCGGGCAGGGGTTCGTCTTCGGGCGCGGGAACCCGCAGCTGTCGCCGGCCGTGATCCGGCGCTGCGACCTGCGGATCGTCGCCTCGCGGGCGAAGCTCGACGACGTGCGCGCGCTCCGAGTCGACACCGATGACCCCGAGCTCGACGCCGAACTCGCGGGCTGGGTCCGGGTCCGCGTCGGGAAGTTCGAGACGCGGATGATGAAGATCGCGTGAAGAAGGGCAGACAGAGAGAGCCTGATGCGACCGCAGACCGGGATTCCGACGAGAAATTGGATACAACAGAACTGCGGTGGCGCGTGCCTGCGAGGCCGCCTCGCGGCCGAGCAGCACGCGCGAGGTCGCCGGCGGCGGAGCCGCCGGCTGCCAGAGGGACCTTCGGTCCCTCGCTGGAGCCGGTGAGCGCTCGCAGAGCGCGAACCGCGAGGCTGGGGAGGCGTGAGGCGCGGTTACGGTGCGGGGTAGGGTGGGACTCAAAGGGGCAGTCGCGAGGGCGAAGCACGGCGACGGAAGCACCGCAGGAAGCGAGCAACGCGAGCGACTGAGGAGCGTACCGAGCCGCGCGAGTCATCGTGGCTGGGGCTTTGGAAATATTCTCCGAGCAGTGTTTGACCGCATATGCAAGCGACTTCGCCTCGGAACCGAATCCAACGTCGGTACGATCATCTCACGGTCCTGATACACCGACGACCTCGTATGCCACGTCCTCACGAGCAAGCGAACGGTTTTTGCGTCGACCGACGGGAGGGGACGTATGGACGAGGACACCCCCGAGGAGACGGGGCCGTCGGCGCCCGCGGGCGGTCCCCGCGAGGAGACCGCGGGATCGCCCCGCACCGACGGCGGGACGGAGCGCGCGGACGGACCGGCCGAGGAGGTCGCGCTCGACCCCTGGGGGTCGGCGTCGGTCGGCGACTACGCGGACCTCTTCGAGGAGTTCGGCATCGAGGCGTTCGACGACGTCGCCGACGACGTGGTCGACCCGCACTACCTGATGCGCCGCGGCGTCATCTTCGGGCACCGCGAGTACGACGCGGTCGCCGAGGCGATGGCGAACGACGAGCCGTTCGCCGCGCTCTCCGGGTTCATGCCCACCGGGGACCCGCACATCGGCCACAAGCTCGTGTTCGACGAGATCATCTGGCATCAGCAGCAGGGTGGCGACGCGTTCGGCCTGATCGCCGACCTGGAGGCTCACTCCGCCAGGGGGATGTCGTGGGACGAGATCGACGAGCACGCGCGCAACTACCTCCTGAGCCTGCTCGCGCTCGGCTTCGACGCCGAAGAGGGCGAGATATACCGCCAGTCGGACAACCGCGAGGTGCAGGACCTCGGCTTCGAGCTGGGATCGAAGGCGAACTTCTCGGAGTTCGAGGCGATCTACGGCTTCGACGGCGAGACGAACATCTCGCACATGCAGAGCGTGGTCACTCAGACCGCTGACATCCTCTACCCGCAGCTCGTCGACGAGCCGAAGCCCACCGTCATCCCGGTCGGCCCCGATCAGGATCCCCACGTCCGCCTGACCCGCGACCTGGCGACCCGCGTGCGCTACTTCAAGGTGACCGAGGCGTTCGCCTCCTTCGAGCTCGACGACGACGAGCGCCAGCTCGTCCGGGCCGCCTACGACGCGCTCGCTCCCGACGTCGAGGACCCCGAAACCGACGTGCGCTGCGAGGACGCCGCCGCGTGGCTCGCCGACTACGAGCCGCCCGAGAGCGACCGCGAGAGCGTGGATTTGGCCGCGGCCAAGCCGACCGCGCTCGACAAGCTCCGCGCCGGCGGAAAGGAGCCGCTGCGCCCCCGCGTCCGGTTCTTCGACCGCAACGCCACCGACGAGGCGTTCGAGGCGCTCATCGAGGCGGTCGACGGCGAGAAGCGCGTGTTCGAGGGGCACGTCGACGCGTTCGACCTCACCCGCGACGAGGCCGAGTCGCTGGCGCGCGAGGTCGAGATCGACCACGGCGGGTTCGGCTTCCGCCAGCCCTCCTCGATCTACCACCGCTTCATGACCGGGCTCACCGGCGGGAAGATGTCTTCGTCGATCCCGGCGAGCCACATCTCGCTCCTCGACGATCCCGAGGACGGCTACGACAAGGTGAAGGCGGCGACCACGGGCGGCCGCGACACCGCGGAGGAACAGCGCGAGCTCGGGGGCGAGGCCGACGAGTGCCCAGTCTACGAGCTGTACGCCTACCTGCTCGCGGGCGACGACGACGAGTTGACGAAGACCGTCTACTCCGAGTGCGTCAACGGCGAGCGCCTCTGCGGCGGCTGCAAGGAGCAGGCCGCCGAGCTGATGCGCGAGTTTCTCGAAGACCACCAAGAGAAGCGCGCGGAGGCCGAGGAACTGCTCGACGACCTCGACATCGACCTGGACTCCGACCGGCGAGGGACCGGCGGCGAGCACTGACGGGGTCGCCGGCGCGGTCGGTCGCCGGACCCTACAGCTCCCGTTTCGCGTACGCACCGATGACGCCGCCGATCGCGCTGAGGGCCACGACGTAGCCGAACACGAGCGCGACGATCCCGAGGAGCAGCACGCCGCCGCCGATCACGACGCCGGGCTCGGGGGCGACCGGGATCAAGAACAGGATCAGGAAGAGGAGTCCGAGCGCCGGAAGCGACGCGATCGCGCCCGAGATCGCACCGACCCGGAGGCCGTCGCTCGTCTCGCCGCCTTCGAGGTAGCCCGCCGTCGCACCCCCGAGCACGGGCGAGATACCGGTGAACGAGAGCAGGACCGTCGCGACCGCGCCGATCAACGCGTTGAGGTAGGTGTTTCCGGTCACACGTGGACTGGCACCGGCTTGATGTATAACTCTCCGGGAGGATCCTTCGGCGCCCTTCTGCCGAGTCTCTCCGCGTGGACGCGTTCCGAGCCGATAGTTTATGAGGCGGGCGGTACCTGTCACGAGTATGACCGAGCAGGAGACGATCCACGTCGCGGACGTCAGCGAGGGGATCGGCGGCGACGCGACGGCGGATCCGGGAACGCCGGTGGAACTCCCGGTCGTCGACGTGCTCACCGGCCGCTCTTTTATCACCGGTAAAAGCGGGTCCGGAAAGAGCAACACCGCCTCCGTCGTGATCGAGAATTTGTTATCTAACGGATTCCCCGTCATGATCGTGGACACAGACGGGGAGTATTACGGTTTAAAGGAAGAGTACGAAATTCTCCATGCCGGCGCCGACGACGAGTGCGACATCGTCGTCTCCCCGGAACACGCGGAGAAGATCGCCGATCTCGCCTTAGAGCAGAACGTCCCGATCATTCTCGACGTCTCCGGCTACCTGGAGGAGGAGACCGCCAACGAGCTCCTCCTCGAAGTCGTCAGACATCTGTTCGCGAAGGAGAAGCGCCTCAAGAAGCCGTTCCTGCTCGTCGTCGAGGAGTGCCACGAGTACATCCCCGAGGGCGGCGGGATGGACGAGACGGGGAAGATGCTGATCAAGGTCGGCAAGCGCGGCCGAAAACACGGCCTCGGCGTCGTCGGAATCAGCCAGCGCCCGGCCGACGTCAAGAAGGACTTCATCACCCAGTGCGACTGGCTCTGCTGGCACCGGCTCACCTGGGACAACGACACGAAGGTGGTCGGCCGGATCCTGGGCTCGAAGTACGCGAACGCGGTCGAGGACCTCGGCGACGGCGAGGCGTTCCTGATGACCGACTGGGACGAGTCGATCCGCCGGATCCAGTTCCATCGCAAGGAGACGTTCGACGCGGGCGCGACCCCCGGGCTCGACGACTTCGAGCGCCCGGAGCTCAAGTCCGTCTCCAGCGACCTCGTCGGCGAGCTCCAGTCCATCTCCGACGAGCAGGAGCGCCGCGAGTCCGAAATCGCCGACCTCCGGCAGGAGCTCGAAAAGAGAGAGCAGCGGATCGCCGACCTCGAACGCGAACTGGAGGAGGCGCGCGACCTGAGCAGCATGGCCGACCAGTTCGCGCAGGCGCTCCTCGGCAAGGCCGAGGCGCCCTACCGCGGGGGGGACGGACCGCCCGCGGTCGGCGCCGGAGCGTCCGCGGCCGACGGCGGGCGCGGCGGCGGAGGCAGTGGCAGCGAGAACGACGGCGGGAGCGACGGCGACGACCAGTCCGTCCTCAAGTCGTACGACGAGGCGGTCGCCGCGACCGCGGACGATGACGACGAGGCGGCGGACGCGGGCGCCGTCGACGACGACACCGCCGGTGACGCCGATGAAACCGACGCCGCCGGCGAGGCCGACGACAACTTCGAGGCCGACGGCGACGCCGACACCGCCGACGACGCGCCGCCGGACGACGTCGAGCCGGTGACGCGCGCCGACGTCGCCGAGAGCGCGCTCCGCTTCGACGACGCCGTCGAGCTCGGGACCCGCGAGGCGGTCATCGAGGAGCTCCGCGGCCGGATCGAGGCGCTCCCGGAGCTGTCGCGCGGGATGCTCCGCCACTACCGGCGCGAGGGCGTCAGCGACCCCGTCGCCGCCCACATCGACGCCGGCGGCGACGGCGACTCCGGGCACGCATATAGCCGCCACCGCCCGATCCGGCGTGCGGGGCTGATCCGGCACGCCGGCCGCGGACACTACGCCTACGCCGTCCCCGACCTGATCCGCGAGGCGTACGCCGACCGCCTCGGTGAGGAGAGCGTCCGCGAGATCGTCCGGGCGGTCGAGACCGCCTTCGTCCCGCCGGCCGAGCGGAGCTATCCGCCGGACGCGGACCCGGCGGAGGTCGAACCGAGTCGGGAGCCGGCGACCGATGTCGCCGACGCGGAGGCTGTCGACGGTGTTGCCGATACGGAGGCTGTCGACGGTGCCGCCGACGCGGAGGCTGCCGGGAACCCGACCGGGGACGACGGAAGCGCGGCGAACGGCGCCGACCGATCGAGCGCGAGCGGGCTCAGCGACGCGGCGCGACGACTCGCCGACCGCGACCGGACCGCGGACGAGTGAGGTGAGAATCGAGCGGATGGACCGACGGCGGCGCTCAGAACGGGACCGAGAGGTACTCGCTCGGCACCGCGTTCCGCGCCGTCACCTGCGGGTCGACCACCTGGCTGATCTCCAGGCCGCCGACGAGACTGGAGAACAGATACGCCTCGGTTCGGGAGAAGCCGTGGTCGTGCGCCAGTAGCCGCACGACGTCGCGGTTCGCGAGCTCGACCGCCTCCTCCATCGTCCCGGCGCTCGCGACCGTCTTGACCGCGTCGCCGGTGTCGACGAGCGGGCGGTCGAGCGGGACGTCGGGGTCTTCGATCACCGAGAGCGTCACGTCGATCTCGGTGGCGATCTCGGCGCCGGTCCCGCACATCTCGCCGTCGGCCATCGCGGCCTTCGAGTCGCCCATCGCGAGCATCGCGCCCTCCTGAAAGACGGGGAAGTACGCGGTCGTCCCGGTCGTCATGTCGGTCGTGTCGAGGTTCCCGCCGTGGTCGTCAGGCGTCAGCGTCGAGACCGGTTCCTCGGCGGTGGCGACGCCGATCGTGCCGATCACCGGCTCGATCGGGACGTCGGTCCCCTCGAACTCGATCCGGCCTGCGGCCCCGTCGTCCTCGTCGTCGACCTCGGTGACCCGCGTCGCGGGGTGTTCGATGTCGGGGTCGTCCTGCAGGAGGCCGAACCCGGGCGCCGTGATGACGCGTCCACGGTCCTCGGCGACGCGAACCTCTTCGATCTCGACCGCGAGCACGTCTCCGGGGGTCGCCCCCTCGACGGCGATCGGGCCGGTCGCGGCGTTCACCTCTTCGGGGATCGCGTCCAGCAGGTCGTCGTCGGTCTGGATCGCGCCGTTCAGGCTGTCGATCGTCTCGATCGTGAGCGACTCGCCGTCGGCGGCCTCGTGGACGGGTTCCATCTCCGGCGCGAACTCGTAGACGTGACCATCGCGGTGAGAGACCAGCTCTCGTGACATATCGGCTCCGACTCCGGAGCGCTGGAACAAAAATCCCCGCACGGACGCGCTCGACGACTCTCTCCCTCGGCGGCGACGAGGTATTCGCCTCGGCCTCGACTGAGCTACCGGCTCTCCCGCTGTTCGACCTTGTTCAGCTCGATCAGCAGCCGGAAAATCGCCTTCACGAGGTTGGCGTCGACGTCGAACTGCTCGGCGTTCTCGCCGGCGCGCTCCATCACGCGCTCCTCCTGTCCCTCGTCCGTGGTCGGGAGGTCGCGCTCCGCTTTCACCGCCGCCACCGTGTCGGCGACGTACGTTCGGCGGGCGATCAGCTCGACGATCTCCCGGTCGATGTCCTCGATTTCGCGTCGCAGTTCGTCGAGGCTTCGGTCGTCCGCGTTCGGTGTGTCACTCATGGGTAGTGGGGTCGATGGTGTGCTCACTCGACGGTCGCGCCGTCGTTTCTCGTGGTCGTTCGTCGCAGCGTTCCGGGGCGCTCGGCCCACGCGTCGGCGACCGCGTCGAGGTCGGTCTCGGGGTCGGTCGGATCCGCGACGGCGACGACGCTCGGGCCGGTTCCCGACAGCGACACCCCGGTCGCGTGCGGCATCGCCTCGACCGCGGGGTCGGCGTCGAAGCCGAGCGCGGCCGAGAAGGCGAGCCCGTTGACGGTCATCGCCTCGGCGTACCGCCCGTCGAGCGCGAGGTCCGCTACGAGCTCCGCCATGGGCGCGACCGCCTCGCAGCGGGCCGCGTCGGCGTCCGCGCTGTAGGCGCGCTCGGGCGGGGTCCAGACGAGGACCTCCCAGTCGACGGTCTCGCGCGACCGCAGCTCGTCGTCGGTGTTGTCGGTGACGGTCACCCCGCCGAGCATCGAGGCGGTCGCATCGTCGAACGCGCCGGTGACCGTCACGCCAGCCTCGCGAGCCGCCTGCACGCCGAGCCGGCAGGCCTCCAGCCGGGTGACGTCGACCGAGGGGGCCGAGTCGTCTCCGTCGGCTCCGTCCCCGACCGTCAGCCCGAGGGCGTCGCAGGTCGCGAGCACGGTCGCGTTGGCGGCCGCGCTGGAGCTCTTGAGCCCGGCCGCGAGGGGCACGTCGCTGTCGGTCCGGACGGCGCCGCCCTCGCCGTCGCCCCACCGCTCGGTCGCGAGCGCGACGCAGCGCTCGATCAGGGCGGTGTCCGCGTCTGGGACCTCGGCGATGGTCCCGTCGACGCCCTCGGCGGCCGGGTCGAGCGCGACGCTCGCGCGCGTCTCGACGTCGATGCCGAAGGCCGCGCCGGTGCCCGTCGCGAGCGCGTTCAACACGGTGCCGGCGCCGAGCGCCGCGGCCCGTCCCTCCATGCACTCACGGCCGACGAGCGCGGACAAAGAGGTAGCGATCACGGCGAGACTCTCGCTCAGACCGGCTCCGCGCGCCGCACCGCGGCGTCGGCCGTCGTCCCGTACAGACTTCCAGTCGCGCCGGTCACCCCGTCACCGATCCGAGCGCGCCGGTCGCCGCGCCGACGACGGCGGCGACGACCGCGGTCGTGAGGAGCGGTCCGAGCGCGTCGCCGACCCCGTGCGCCTGCGTCGCGGCCTCGCCCTGGGAGACGACGACGAGCGCGACGACGACGAAGCCGTAGATCAGCGCGCCGACCCCGCCGCCGACGCCCGAAGTCGCGGCCGCCTCCCGGGCGTCGTACGCCCGCGACCCGAAGAGCACGCCGAGCACGCCGGCGACGAGCGGCGCGCCGATCAGGGCGGTCGCCGTGACCGCGAGGTACGACTGCGCGACGAACACCGGACCGAACCGAGCGGTCTCGCCGGTCGCGGCGGTCGCGAGCGCGGTCTCGGCCCAGCCCGCCCCGACCGCGGCGACCAGCCCGACGCCGACGCCGACGACCGCGAACACCGCCGCCGTGAGGCCGGCTCCCTTCGCGTCCATCAGACCACCGCCCGCCCGCCCGCCGGCCGATCCCGCCGTCCGGTGCGCTTCTCCGACGCGTTCCTGGAGAACCCGGCTGCGAGCCAGACGCCAGCGCCCGGCGACCCCCGTCGCGTCCGTTGCATAAGGTAGACTCCCGTCGGCGGGGACTTAAATGTGGCACGCCCGATTCTCGCGACTGAGTGCGCGCCCCTTTTGAGGCGGGCGGCCCGAGCGACGCGTATGTCAGCGCCTTCACGCAGCGACGTCCCGCCGACGTCGATCGGGATCGACCTCCGCGAGGAGGGGGTCGTCGTCGAGTACCTCGACGGGCGGACGACCCTCTACCGCGGGGTCCCCGACGCGGTCGAGGGGTCGGTGACCGCCGGGCCCGGCAAGGAGACGCACGTGCTCGTCACCGACCCGACCGAGACCGAGGGCGTGATGACGTACGTCAACGATTACAACACCGACGACGAGATCTTAGAGGAGTCCGGGGTCGGCCGCGTCCTCGTCGAGGAGGGCGAGCGCGACGAGGTGTTCCCCGGCGTGATCGTCGGCCGCACCGACCAGCGCAACGAGGTGATCGCGGACCCCGAGATCGCCGGCGGTCGCGTGTTCGTCTTCGTCGAGGACGGCTGGACCGAGGGGAGCTTCGAGATCGTCGAGGGCCCGGAGGACGGGCTCGACGCGCACCGGTGAGCCTCGCGAAGCCCTGGCGCGACCTCGACCGCTCGACGGTCGGGAGCGCACCGAGCCGCTACGCCCTCTACGAACTCGGCGACGCCGACGGCGACACGGTCGGGTTCGGCGCGGGCGTTCTCGGCGACGAACTGAAGGAGGCGCTCGCGTACGGGGACGCGGCGAAGGTGCGGTGGGAACTGGCGGAGTCGCCCGAGCACGCGGAGCGACTGCTCGGGGAGCACGTCGAGGGGTAGACGGGGAGACGGAACGTGACCGCACTCGCCGGGAACGACCGACAGACGAAAGTCCCGTGGTCGCGGACGAGGGGGTATGAGCGACGAGGCGGACGCCGACGACGAGGTGGTGCGCGCGAGCGACATCGGCGGCGAGGGGCCGCCGATCGAGGAGAAGCCGTATAAGATCGTCTTCGAGGCCAACAAGTGCTTCGGCGCGGGGAAGTGCGCCGAGGTCGCCGACAACTGGGTGATGGACATCCAGAGCGGGATAGGGAAGCCGCAGTCGTACTACATCGGCGAAGACGAGTTAGCGGAGAACGTGCGGGCGGCCGAGGTCTGTCCCGCGAAGAAGGAGCAGGGCGTCATTCACGTCGTCGACCGGCGTACCGACGAGGAGATCGCGCCCGATCCGCACGGCGACGGGACGCTCTCGGTCGACTGGTAGCCCGCTCGCCTCCGGCTTCCGAAAGGCGTTTCACCCCGCCGCCGGAACCGAAATCCGCGCGGGGGTGGCTGAGCCTGGCCAAAAGCGGCGGACTTAAGATCCGCTCCTGTA
>NZ_CVRT01000158.1 GCF_001261915.1 Halorubrum sp. SD626R | reverse complement strand
GCGAGGATCTTGTTCGGCGCCAGGTCCTCCGAGGTCATCAGCACGCGCTCGGAGCCGTTGACGATGAAGTAGCCGCCGGGGTCGACCGGGTCCTCGCCGATGTCGATGAGCTCCTCGTCGGAGAAGCCCGCCATGTTACACTTGTCCGAGCCGACCATGATCGGCATCCGGCCGACCTTGGTCTCGGTCGTGTCGACGACCTGCTCGGGCTCGTCCTCGCCGCCGCGCACGATGGACATCTCCATGAAGACGGGCGCCGAGTAGGTGATGTTCCGGAGGCGGGCCTCCTGGGGGTACAGCAGCTCCTCGGAGCCGTCGGCCTCGCGGACGCGCGGGGTGACCATCCGCACGTCGCCGAGCTCGACGTAGACGGGCTCCTGGCCCTCCTTGTCGCCGATGTCGGTCTCGATCGTCTCCTTCTCGTCGACGACCTCCTGCATGCCGCGGTCCAGGAAGTTGTTGAACGATCGGAAGTGGTGTTCGGCGAGCCGTTCGTCCGAGAAGTACTCGCGTGAGACCACGCGTCGGTCTTGCCTGTTCATGAGACGACCAGTCGGTACACGACGGCTTCCTCCGTCGTGCGGGAGTTTCGAACGATCTTCACCACGTCGCCGACCTCGGCCTCGTCGGGGAGCGCGGGATCCGTGCGTTTGATCTTCGGTAGGTTCGTCCGCTTCACGTCGTACTCGGCCAGGACCTCGTCGACCTCGTCGTCGTCGAGGAGGACGTGGTCCGGAACGAGTTCGTGTTGGCTTACGTCTACCATGGGTGGTGGTTATTGAAAGAAGCTATCACGAGATACTACAGATCGCTACAGGCGCCAGCGCAATAAGACTTGCCAACCGGCTCCGCCGCGCGCGGCTCACGACGACGGGGCGTGCGATACTCTCACCCATGCGGCTATCATACAAAAGGCTACCGCCGATATCGGGTCGGCGCCGACCGTCTCGCCCCTGTTACCCGTCCCCACCGTCGTCAGCGATGACAAGCCTTATTTGCCAGACAGGGGTACGAATGACTGCGACAAGCCCGGATGGTGTAGTGGCCCATCATACGACCCTGTCACGGTCGTGACGCGGGTTCAAATCCCGCTCCGGGCGTCCCCCGTTTCGGGGCTTCTGTCGCTGTTTGCCCGGATGGTGTAGTGGCCCATCATACGACCCTGTCACGGTCGTGACGCGGGTTCAAATCCCGCTCCGGGCGTCTTTCGCTTTCGCAGCTAATGACGCTGCAAGCCCGGATGGTGTAGTGGCCCATCATACGACCCTGTCACGGTCGTGACGCGGGTTCAAATCCCGCTCCGGGCGTCCCCCGTTTCGGGGCTTCTGTCGCTGTTTGCCCGGATGGTGTAGTGGCCCATCATACGACCCTGTCACGGTCGTGACGCGGGTTCAAATCCCGCTCCGGGCGTCTTTCGCTTTCGCAACAACGAACGAGGAGCGAAGCGACGAGTGAGTTCCGCGAAAGCGAAGCGTCAGAGGATTGAACCCTATCAGTCGCGCGCAGCGACTGACGGGAGCGAGCACGTCTGATTCAGGTTCAAATCCCGCTCCGGGCGCTTACTGACGCCATACCGAACGAGTAGCGACGCGGACGCTGCACTCGTCCCGACCTACAGGTCGAGCAGTTCCCGCAGCTCCGCCACCAGCGACTCCGTCTTCGCGTCCGGCTCCTCGTCGTCGGTGACCGGCGTCCGGCCGTCGTACGTCTCGTGAACCATCGAGACGCCCTCGGCGAGGGTATCGAGCCCGTAGCCGCCCTCCAGCACGTAGGCCTCGACCGCGCCGGCGTCGTCGGCGACCGACCGGATCCGATCGGTCATCATCGCGTACCCCTCCGAGGAGACGCGCATCCGCGAGATCGGGTCGTGGCGGTGGGCGTCGAACCCCGCGGAGACGATCAGCAGGTCGGGGTCGAACCGGTCGATCGCCGGCCCGATCGCCTCGTCGATGGCGTAGCGGTAATCGGCGTCCCCGGCGCCGGCGCCGAGCGGGAGGTTCACCGTGGTCCCATCGCCGTCGTCGCGGCCGATCTCTTCGAGGTCGCCGGTGTCCGGGTAGAGCCCGTCCTCGTGGATCGACGAGTAGAGCACGTCGCCGCGGTCGTAGAACACGTCCTGGGTGCCGTTTCCATGGTGGACGTCCCAGTCGAAGATCGCGACCCGGTCGGCGGCCCCCTCGTCGAGGGCGGTCTGGGCCGCGACGGCGGCGTTGTTGAAGAAGCAGAACCCCATCGCGTCGTCGGGCACCGCGTGGTGTCCCGGCGGGCGGCCGAGCGCGAACGGGGT
This sequence comes from Halorubrum sp. SD626R, assembly GCF_001261915.1. Classification (GTDB taxonomy): domain Archaea; phylum Halobacteriota; class Halobacteria; order Halobacteriales; family Haloferacaceae; genus Halorubrum. The sequence continues at coordinate 10,236 of NZ_CVRT01000158.1, read as the reverse complement.
GTCCCGGCCGTCGGCCCCGTCGAGCGCCGACTGGGCCGCCCACTGCGCGAGGCCGGCGGCGGTGAGCGCGGCGTCCCACGTCCCCTCGCTCGCGACGGTGTCGGGGTCCCAACTCCCGCCGCCGTCGTCGACGAACGCCTCGAGCTCGTCCACGTACGCCGCGTCGTGGACGGCGACGACCGCCTCGCGGGTCGCCGGGTCCGCCTCGACGTACTCGACGCCGTGGCGCTTGGTGAGCCCGCGGCGGATCGCGCGCAGCCGGTCCGGGTTCTCCGGGTGTCGCTCCCCCGTGTCGTGCGCGAGACACCGCTCGCTGTAGCCGAACCGCATCTACTCGAACAGCGCGAAGTACGTCTCGATATCCTCGGCCTGTACGGTCCGTCGGTCGGCGTGTCGCGCGAGCGTCGCGGCCGCGCTGGCGACGTTGTCGGCGTAGTCCTCTAAGATGTCGGCAAGCGCGATCCGCGCGTCGACGCCGACCCGGTAGCGGTCGTCGATCCGGAGCCGCGCGATCCGGTCGATGGGCGCGACCGGGAGGGCGAGATCCTCGCGGGCGATCACCTGTTCGACGCCGAAGTCGGACGCCATCAGCGTCTTCCGTCCGTCCTCGGTCGCCCGCTCGGCGGCGTCGATCGCCAGCTCCGCGCCGTGCGACTGGATGCGGCGCGCCAGCTCCTCGGCGGCGTCGGCGCTGACGCGGAGCTCCCCGGCGTTCCGCCGGATGATCCCGTCGACCGGCGCGAACGGCAACTCGACACTCATACACACAGTCGCGTCCGTGCACGGTATAACGCTTTCCGTTACCGCCGTCTCCGCGTCCGAGCGCTGGCGTCGCGGCGACTCGACGCGTCGCTCTCGCCCGAAGCACCGCCCGGCCACGCGACGCTCGCGACCGGCCGCGGAAACGCCGTCACCGGGTCGACCGTCGCTCGCGACGGTCAGAACACGTCGTCCGCGTGGATCGTCCCGTCGCGCTCCGCGCCCCGCACGGTGACCTCCTCGCCGAGACGGAGGCCGGCGTCGGTCTCGACGCTCTTCGTCTGCTGGCCGTCGTCCAACACGACGGGGTCGCCGGTCTGCACGACGGTGCCCGTGAACTCGACGTCCTCGGCCGACTGCTCCGCCGCCGCGGCCCCGTCCCCGCCGGATACGGCGTTCTCGGCGCCGCTTCCGCCCTCGCCGGTCTCGCCCGCGACGGCCTCGGCGGCCGCCTTCTGCCCGTCTTCCGCGAAGGCCCCGAGCCCGGTGCTCTCCCCGTTGCGCTGGTCGCCGCCGTCCCCGTTCCCGCCGCTGGCTCCCGACGCGGCATCCGCGGTCCCGCTCGCCGCGTCGCTCCCCTCGTCGAGGACGGTGACCGTCGAGCGCCAGTTCGCGGACGCCTCCAGGTCGTCCTGCCAGCCGTCCTGGATCTCGACGTCGGTGAAGACGACGCGGTCCGCCAGCTCGACTTCGCGGTCGGCCTTGTCGCCCCACAGCGCGACGCGGATCTCGCCGGTGTCGTCTTTGATCCGTACGTTCCGGACCTGTCCCTCGCTGCCGTCGTCGCGATCGAAGGTGCGCACCGGGTCCGTCTCGATGACGCCCCCGCCGACGTCGACCGTCTCGCCGATCTCCAGGTCGGCGATATCGGTCGTCTCGGGGACGTACTCGACGTCCTCGTCGACGCGCTCGACCGTGCCGCGGTCGCCGACGTGGAGCTCCAAGTCGCCGTCGCGCTCGCGGACGTAGCCGTCGCCGACCTCGACGACCTCGCCGGGCTCGAACTCGTCTGCGAGGTCGGCCTTGTCGTCCCACAGCGTGACGCGCACGCGACCGGTCTCGTCGCCGACGGTGAGGTTCGCCACGCGCCCCTCGCTGCCGTCGTCGCGGTCGAACGTGCGGATCGAGTCGGTGTCGAGCACCTGTCCGACGAGGTCGACGTCGGAGGCGCCGAGCGAGAGGTCCTCGACCCGGTAGGTGTCGAGCACCTGCACGTCGACCTCGGCGTCCTCGTCGGGCTCGACCTTGTCGGCACTCACTTCCAGCCCGCTGTACCCCTCCTTCGGCCGGCCCATGACGCGGAGCACCTGGCCGACCTCCAGCTCGTCGTCGGCCGCCGCGGCCATGTCGTCCCAGAGCGCGACCCGGACGGAGCCCGAGGCGTCGGCGACGTCGACGTTACAGACGCGTCCCTCCTCGGCCTCCTCGTCGTCGCGCTCGAACGTCTTGACCTCGCCGATGGAGGTCACCTTCCCGAGGAACTTCACCTCGTTCATCCCCGGCTCGATGTCGGCGATCGTGTCGGCCTCCTCGTCGCGCAGCTCGTGGGCGATCAGCATGGCGGCCGTCTCCTCATCGGCGAGCCCGCCCATCTGCTCGACCTTGTCCTCGACGGCCGCCTCGAACTCCTCGAAATCGACGTCGGTGTCGAGGTCCTCGTAGACGTCCTCTATGGCTCCCATACGCGTACCTCCTCGGTTGTCGAGTCCGCGGATAAGCGTTGTCCTTGCCGGGGTTTCGCGGCCGAACGCGCGCCCGTCACCGGTCCGCTCCGAGACGCGATCGCTCGTCGGCTCCGCGGCGTCACCGCCGCGGATCGGGGTTCGGTCATACCGGTCCCTCGGTCCCCTCGATACAAAAGGTGTGCAATTCGCGCGCGATCGCCTCCCCCCTGCCGCGTCGCGTGCGACCCTCCGCCACGCGGCCTCCGGACCGTAACCGTCTTATGTGCCACCGCGGTACGTTCGCTTGAGTCCTGGTAGGGTAGTGGACTATCCTCTTGGCTTGCGGAGCCAGGGACCGGAGTTCAAATCTCCGTCAGGACGCTCACTTCTCGCAGGCGCTCCGCGATGCGGAGCGCCTGCCTCGGCGTTCGCGTCCTGACGTGCCCTGCGCTCGCTTCGCTCGCGCAGGACTCCGTCAGGACGTTTTCAGACACACCAAACGGCAAGCACTGCGACCCGTGCATGAATTCCACACTCTACCCGCTATTCATTCACGATTTAGAAGGGCGGTGGCGCGTGCCTCCGAGCGCCCACCGGGCGCGAGGAGCACGCGCGAGGGAGTCGCTGGCGCGAAACGCGCCAGCGACGAGGCTGGGGAGGCGTGAGGTGCTGTGCGGTCGCGGTGCGGGGCGGGACTCAAAGTCAAAGGGGCAGCCGTGAGGACAGCGCAGGCGACACAAGCACCGCAAGGAGGGAGCGAAGCGACTGACTGAGGAGCGCAGCGAGCGTGCGCTGTCCTCACGGCTGGGGCTTTGGAGGTGTTCACCGTACAGTCTCCGATCGCGTAGTACCGAGCGACTGGGGTTTTAGAACTACTCACTGCACCAACATCGACAATTTATATATAGGCGAAGCGGTTGATGAATGATCCCTCGCTGGAAACCGTTTATAAACGACCGAGCGCCGATCCGACGCTCCTCGCCCTCGCTTCGCGAACGGACGGGGCCTCCCGATCGGCGTCTTAGTCGTGCGGGTGGAACCGCTCCATCGCGCGTTTGACCGCGTCCGAGTCGCCGATGAAGGTGACGTGATCGCCGTACTCCAGCACGCTGTCCGCCGACGGCACGTGGTTCTCGCCGTCGCGGCTGACGACGGCGACGAAGGTGCCGTCGGGGATCTGCGCGTTGAGGTCGCGGATCGTCTTCCCGGCGAGGTTCTCCGCGGTCACCTCCACCTCCTGTACGTCGTGGCTGTCGCCGAGTTCGTTCATCCAGTGGGTGATCGCCGGCCGTTCGATCTCGTCGTCGATGGCCACCGCCGTCGCCGTCGGTGAGTCGATCGCCTTCACGCCGATGCTCTCGAAGGCGTCGAGGTTGTCCGACTCGTTCACCCGAGCGTACACGGGCTCGACGTCGAATTTCGTAATCGCGAGCTGACACGTGAGGAGGTTGATGTCGTCGTCGCCGGTCACCGCGATCACGCGCTTCGCGTCCTCGATGCTTGCGCCGCGCAGCGTCTCGGTGTCGCTGCCGTCGCCGTCGTAGACGGTGAACCCCTCCGAGCGCGCCCGTTCGATCACTTCGTCGTCGATCTCGACGATGACGACGTACTCGCCCCGCCGCTCCAGTCGTGTGGCGAGCGCCCGGCCGACCCGGCCGCCGCCGATGATTATCGTGCGCATTGGTGACACTCCGAGGAAGTCGCCGATCTGTCGCGCGAGACCGGCCTCGACCGCGACCGTCGCGAAGATGACGGCGAACACCGTCCCGACGAGAAGCTCGCCGGCCGCCACGCTCCCCGCCAGCTCCAGTTCGATGGCGAACAGCGTGGCCACGCTTGCCGGGATGATCCCGCGCGGCCCCACGCTCGCGATGAACAGCCGCTCCGGCCGCGTGAACCGCTCGACGCCGGCGGTAGCGATCAGCGCCCCGAGCGGCCGGAGCACGAGCATGATCACGAGGATGAGCGCGACCGCGCCGAGGCCGAGCTGCAGGATCGCCTCGACGTCGATCAGCGCGGCCAGCGAGATGAAGACGAACGAGAGGACGACGAGCGTCGTGTTCTCCGCGAACCGCTCGATCTCCTCTCGGTTCTCGATGTCGAGGTTGCCGAGCAGGATCCCGCTCGTCGCCGCCGCCGCGATGCCCGCCTCGGCGGCGACGGCCTCGGCGGCCGCGAACGCCCCGACCGCCGCCGCCAACACGAGGAACTGCGACGCCTGCACGTCGCGCTCGGGGACCAGATCGCTCTCCAGCAGGTAGTAGATCACCACCGTCGCGAGCACCCCCGAGAGCACGCCGACGCCGAGCCGCTCGACGAACGAGAAGACGGTCGCGGGGACCCCGAGGTCGTCGAGCAGCAGCGTCTCGAAGATCACCACGGCGACGATCGCGGCCGTCACGTCGTTGACGATCCCCTCGGTCTCTAACGCGGTCGCGACGTGGTCCCTGACGCGGACCACGTTGAGTATCGGCGTGATCACGGTGGGACCGGTCGCGACGAGCAGCGCCCCGATCAGCAGCGCGATCTCCCAGTTCGCTCCTTCGAGGAACCGGACCGCGACCGCGGTCCCGAGGAACATCACGAGGGCGCTGACCGTCACCAGCCGCAGCGACACCGTGGACGCGCCCCGGATCCGGTCGACTCGCAGGGCGAACGCCCCCTCGAAGACGATGATTGCGACGCTGATCCCGACGATTATCTCCAGCCCGCTCCCGAACGTCTCCAGCGTCACGAGCCCCAGCACCTCCGGCCCCAGCACGACCCCGATGAGGAGGTAGAAGATGACGCTCGGTACCTTCAGGCGGTGAGCGACCAACTGGACGACGAGCCCCGACACGAGAATCGCCGCGATGACCGGCAACAGGCTGGACACGTCTACGGTTCGTACGCGCGCCGCCCTCCTTAGTGTACTGGTGGCCGGTCTCCGAGTCCGCGGTCGACGAGCGTCTCGCCCTTTTTACGTCGCCGTCGTCGACACCCGCGCATGACCGACCGCGACTCGGGCGTTCGGGACGACGACGGCGGGAACGCCCCCGAGAGCGCTCCCTCCGTCTCGGCCGCCCTCTCCGCCGGCGCCGCCCTGTTCAACGAGAGGCACGTCCTCGCGGCCCACGATCCGTGGGAGGCGGCGTGGCTCCCGCTCGACGGGGGCGACGACGAGCGCCTGCTCCACGGGCTGATCGCGGCCGCGGCGGCCACCCACCACGCGAGCGAGCGAAACTGGTCGGGGGCGGCGGGGTGCGCCGAAAACGCCGAGCGGTACCTGTCCGGGTTCGACGACGGGACGGCTCGCGGCGCCGACGGCGGAGCCCGCGGGGTCGATGTCGCAATCGTCCGGGAGTGGTGTCGGCGGCTCGCAGTCGACCCCGAGACGATCGAGCGCGTCGGTCCGCCGCCGATCCGGATCGACGGCGCGGCGCCGGGGTTCGACGACCTGACGCTCCCGGCCGCGCTGCTCGCGGCGCCCGCGCTCGCCGAGGCGGTCGACCGCGGTGACCCGGCGACCTTCGAGGCGGCGGCGGAGCTGGCGCGGGCGGAGCGCGGCACCGGCCGGACGCGGTTCGCGGAGCTCCTCTTCGCGTTCCTCCGCGAGCCCGACGCCCGCCCGCAGGTGGCCGCGCGGCTCGCGGACCACGTGGAACTGGCGGAGCGAAAGCGGCGCGACGTCGACGACCTCTTCTGAACTCCCGTCAGGCGCCGTCGGTCGGGGTGTCGGGGTCCGGGGGGAAGTTCGGCTCCGCGGGGGGCTCGTCGGCGGCGGTTCGGTCGGAATCCCCCTCCTCGTCGCCCGTCGCGGCCCCCTCCTTCGGCTCGCCCTCGAAGGTGTAGTCGGCGGAGTTGTCGGCGGGGTCGTAGCCGAGCGCCTCGCGGGCGCGCTCGATCGAGTAGTAGCGGCGGTCGTTGTCGGAGATCCCGTAGACGACCTCGTACCCGTAGTCGGCCTGCAGACACCTGTCGAACAGGTGCGCGCAGTCGCGGTGCGAGAGCCACATCGCCTGCCCGCGCTCGTACTCGCGGGGCGGGTGGTCCTTCGTGAGGTTCCCGATGCGGACGCAGACGACGCTCATCCCGCGCTCGTCGTGGTACAGCCGACCGAGCGCCTCGCCGGCCGCCTTCGAGACGCCGTAGAGGTTTCCGGGTCGGGGGAGTTCGGTGCCGTCCAGGCGGTAGCCGTCGTCCGGGCGGTACAGGTCCGGCGTGCGGTCGTCGGTCTCGTAGCCGCCGACCGCGTGGTTCGAGGAGGCGAACGCGAACCGCTCGACGCCGGCCTCGGCGGCCGCGCGCATCACGACCTGCGTCCCGTCGATGTTGTTGCGGAGCACGGAGTCCCACGGCGCCGTCTTCCGCGGGTCGCCGGCGAGATGGATCACGGCGCCGACGCCCCGCATCGCCTCCCGGACCGCCCGCCCGTCGGTGATGTCCGCGACGTACCGGTCGGCGTCGGTGACCCCGTCGGGCACCTTCGCCGCCGGGAGCGGCTCCCTGTCGAGGAGCCGCCACTCGTAGTCGTCGCCGATGCCCCGGAGGATGGCCTGACCCACCCGTCCGCCGGCGCCCGTCAGCAGGACCGGCTCGTCCATTCGGTCGTACGTGGGCGGGAGACGGGCATATAACACACGGTTCGACCCCGTACCGGGCGGTCACGAGGGGAGGACGCCTGAACGCCGGAACATCGGCGCGAAGATGAGGGGACCGCGAGGACGCGCCGACACCGAGAACCGGGCGGGTCCCGGCTACAGCTTCTCCCGCGAGACCGAGACGCCCGTCGGCGTGACGACGATCTGGTCGTCGCCCTTCTGGACGATGTCGCCGTCGACCTCCTGAGCGACCTGCCGCAGCTCGTCGATGATGTGTTCGATCGTCCGGTCCGACGTGGAGTGGCGGGTGATGTCGGCGATGACGAAGTCGCCGTCGTAGACGGCGTCCTTGATCGGGATGACGTCGCTCTGGTCGCCGATCTCCGCGATGTGCACCTGCATTCCCGTCTCGGCGTGCGCCTCGGCGAAGTCGTCGATGTCGAGCTCGACGTAGTCGTCGACGGAGCGGTTGCCGCCGCCGCCGAGGATCTTGCTCATAATACCCATACACTGTACACGTCGAGGTCGGACATTAGTTCTTACGTCAGACGCTCTCGCCGCGCCCCGTCCGCGGCGGGATCAGTCGCCCTCGTCGAGCCGCTCCTGCCACTCCCGGACCCGCGACAGCAGCTCCACCGGCGCGGTCTCCGCGACGTCGACGTCGCTCAGCTCCGCGAGCACGGCGCGGGTCTTGGGATCGAGCCGGCCGGTCGTCGCCGCGGACTCCGCCGACCCGCCGGCTCCCGGTTCCGGGCTCGTTCCGTTGCGCCCCCCGTCGGGGTCGGGGGCGTCGGTCGTCGTCGCTCCGGAGTCGCCGCCGGTATCCCCCGCGAACGACCCCGACGAGAGGTCGAAGACGACCTGTCGCGTGTCGCCGTCGGCGTCGCCCCGCTCGCTGCCTCCGCCCCGCCCGCCCCCCTTCGCCTCGATCGCCTTCTCCTCGCGGAGCCGGTCGATCACCGCGTCGGCGCGGGAGACGACCGGGTCGGGGACGCCCGCGAGGTCGGCGACGTGGACCCCGTACGACCGGTTCGTCGGGCCGTCACGGACCGTCCGGAGGAACGTCACCTCGCCGTCGCGCTCGTCGACGGCGACGTGGACGTTCGCCACGCGCGGGAGGTGGTCGGCGAGCGCCGTCAGCTCGTGGTAGTGGGTGGCGAAGAGGGTGCGCGCGCGAACCTCGTTGTGGAGGTATTCGGTCGCGGCCCACGCGATTGAGATCCCGTCGTAGGTGGCCGTGCCGCGACCGACCTCGTCGAGGATCACGAGGGAGTCTTCGGTCGCCGAGTGGAGGATGTTCGACAGCTCCTGCATCTCGACCATGAACGTCGAGCGCCCCTGCGCGAGCTCGTCGAGCGCGCCCACCCGGGTGTAGATCCCGTCGACGAGCCCCACTTCGGCGGCGCGGGCGGGGACGAACGAGCCCGCCTGCGCGAGCAGCTGAATGAGGGCGGCCTGCCGCATGTACGTCGACTTCCCGCTCATGTTCGGCCCGGTGACGATGAGGAAGCCGCGCTCCCCGTCGAGCCGGAGGTCGTTCGGCACGAAGTCGGTCGTCCGCTCGACGACGGGGTGGCGCCCGGCCTCGACGTCGAGCCGGCGCTCGTCGGTCAGCTCGGGGCGGGTCCAGTCGTTGCCGGCGGCGTGAGTCGCCAGCGACGCGAGCGCGTCTACCTCGGCGACGACGCGCCCGACGTCCTGGAGCAGTTCGGCGTCGCCGGCGACGCGCTCGCGCAGCGCCTCGAACAGCTCGTACTCCAGCTCCCCGCGGGCCTCCTCCAGCCGGAGGATCTCCCGCTCGCGCTCCTCGAGCTCGTCGGTGACGAACCGCTTGGAGTTCTTCAGCGTCTTGATCTCGCGGTAATGCTCGGGGACCCGGTCGGCGACCGACTTCCCGACCTGGATGTAGTAGCCGTCCGTCTTGTTGCGGTCGACGGTGACGTGACTGAGCCCGTGCCGTCGCTTCTCCCGCTCCGCGAGCGTGTCGAGCCACTCCTTCGCCTCCTCGTGGCTCGCGATCAGCTCGTCGAGCTCGTCGTCGTACCCCTCCCGGAGCAGTCCCCCCTGCGTCTTCGCCTTCGGCGGGTCGTCCGCGAGCGCGTCGGCGAGCTCGCCGCGGAGCGCGCCCGCGCGCTCCCGGTCGAGGCCGTTCAGCGTCTCAGCGATCGGCGAGTCCGCGAGCGCGGTCCCCTCGACGGCGTCGACGAGCTCCGGCACCAGCCCGAGGGTGTCGCGCACCGAGAGGAGCTCCCGAGCGCCCGCGCTCCCGCTCGTCGCCCGCGAGGCGAGCCGTTCGAGGTCGTACGCGTCCCCGAGCGTCTCTCGGAGGCGGTCGCGCGCGAGCGCCGCCGACGCCAGCGCCTCCACGGCGTCGAGCCGGCGGTCGAGCCGCGCCCGGTCCCGCCGCGGTCGCGTGAGCCACTCCCGGAGGAGCCGGCCGCCGGCCGCGGTGACGGTGTGGTCGACCGTCTCGAACAGCGACCCCTCCCCCTCGCCGCGCATCGTCTCGGTCAGTTCGAGGTTGCGCTGGGTCGTCGCGTCGACGTCGACGTGGTCGCCGTCGCCGTACGCCGTGAGCCGCGTCATCGACGCGAGCACGCCCGCGCCCGTCCCCTCCACGTAGCCGAGGACCGCGCCGGCGGCGCGCAGCGCGAGGTCGGAGTCGATCCCGACGCTGTCGGCGGTCTCCCGGCCGAACTGCTCGCGGACCGCGTGTTTCGCCCGCCCCGGCGCGAACGCCTCCGCGTCGAACAGCGAGACCGACCCCGACAGGTCCTCGCGGACCGCGCCGAGCAGCCGGTCGTCGTTGCGAACGCGGGGGCCGGGGAGCACCTCCGCGGGGTCGAACCGGTACAGCTCGGCCCGGAGGTCGCTCTCGTCGTCGACCGCCGTGACGAGGAACCGGCCCGTGGTGACGTCGGCGAGCGCGAGCCCGTAGGGGCCGCCCGCCTCGTCGCCCTCGGTCGCCGCCGCGCCGCCGGTCGTCGACGCGCCCGCGGCCCGCCCGTCGCCCTCCCGGACGACCGCCGCGAGGTACCGCGCGTCGTCGTCGGCGGTTTCGAGGAGGGTCCCGGGCGTGACGACCCGCGTGATCTCGCGGGCGTGGCCGCCGTCGGTCTCGTACTGGTCCGCGACGGCGACCCGGTAGCCGCGCTCGACGAGCGCCTTCACGTAGGGGGTCAGCTCCGAGAGCGGGACGCCCGCCATCGGGTACGACGAGCCGTGCGAGGACT
>NZ_CVRT01000157.1 GCF_001261915.1 Halorubrum sp. SD626R | reverse complement strand
ACCTCACGCCTCCCCAGCCTCGTCGGTCGTCCTCCGCGTTGCTCCGGACGACCGACTCCCTCGCGCGTGCTCCTCGCGCCCGCTGGGCGCTCGGAGGCACGCGCCGCCGTAATCGGTGTCCGGTAGCGTCCCGTATCGACAGCTTCAGCCGCGTTGCCGTCAGTTCGGACACACGCCTCAGTCGCTCGCGGCCCGTCCGCCGGCGACCTCGTCGAACGGCGACACCGAGATGACGAGCCGGCCGTCGCCCGCCGCGCTCACCAGCTTCGACTCGGTGAACGTCGTCCCGTCGGCGCGAAGCCCCTCGCTCGTCCCGGTCCACCGCTCGCCCTCCATCACCGCGGGGATGACGTGCGTCCGGATGTGCTCGACCTCCTCGTCCGGGTGGAGGCGCTGCCAGCGCTCGCCGACGAGCTCGTCCGGCTCGTAGCCGTACAGCCGCCCGTACTCCTCGCCGACGAACTCGAAGGTCCCGTCGGGCGCGACCGTGCAGACCCCGTCGAGCGCGACGTCGGCGGCGGGGCCGACGGCCGCGGCCGACTCGCCCTCGTCGCCCGCCCCGAAGCTCCCGCCGTCGCCGTCGATCGCGTGTCCGACGCGGCGCAGGAGCGCGGTGTACCCGTCGACGCCGCCGCGCTTGGCGACGTAGTCGCTGACGCCGGCGCGGACCATCTCGGCCGCGATGGCGTCCGGTTCGGTCGCGGAGAAGAGGAGGAAGGGGAGGTCGGGCTCGGTCTCTCTCGCCGCCGAGAGGAGTTCGACCCCGGTGCGACCGGGCATGTCGTAGTCGCTCACGACGCAGTCGAACGCCTCGCGCTCGATGCGGTCCAGCGCCGCTTCCGGGTCCGTCTCGGCGACGGCCTCGCAGTCGATCCCGTCGTCGCGTTCGAGGTACGCGGCGACGAGGGCCGCCAGCCCCGGCTCGTCGTCGACGCAGAGCACTCGGAGCGGTGAGTCGGTCATGTCCCGACATCGCCGGTTCCGGAATAAACCGGTTACCCCCCGATGTTCAGCGCTGATACTCTCGCGCTGGAAGCCGGACCCTACGGAATACCCGCCTCAGGCGGTCGCACCCGCGACGAGGCTCTCCCGGACGGTCTCGACGAACCGGTCCGGGTGTTCGACGTGCGGGAGGAGCCGCGCGCGGTCGAAGACGACGAGGCGCGCGTCGGACTCGTCGGCCAGCTCGCGGCCCTCGGAGAGGGGGCTCACCTCGGCCTCGCGCCCCCAGACGACCGTCGGCGGCACGTCGAGGTCGGCGAGCGCCGCCGCGAGGTCCAGGTCGCTGTTGAGGTAGCCGGAGACGAAGGAGGCCGGCGCGAACCGGGCGTTCTCGACGTGCGTCGTCCGCCACTCGTAGTCGGTCCACTCCTCGCCCGGATTCGTCGGGTCGTCGTAGCCGTGGTCGGCGTTGAAGTAGCGGATCGACGGCTTCGACGCGACGACGTTGAACAGCGCGTCGCCGACCAGCGGCGACCGGATCAGCTCGCGGAGCCACGACTTCGGCGGGCTCGGTCCCGCGGTGCTCGTCGGACAGACGCCGACGAAGCCGCGCACGTCGACCGCGTCGCTCCCCGAGTCGTCCCCGGTCGCCGCGCCGGCGGCGTACGCGGCCGACAGCGACGAGGCGACGACGGCCGGCTCGTGGAGGTCCGCGAGGAAGTCGCGGACGAAGTCCTCGTACAGCGCCGCGGAGTACCGGAGCGGGGGCCGGTCGGAGCGGCCGTACCCCGGGAAGTCGGGCGCGATCACGTGGTAGTCGGCCGCCAGGTCGTCGAACACCGCGCGCCACTCGCCCGAGGAGCCGGCGGCGTTGATCCCGTGAAGCAGCGCGAGGTCCGGGTCGTCCGGGTCGCCCGCCTCGGTGAACGCCACGTCCATCCCGCGCCAGCGGAAGACGCCGTCGTCGCCGTCGAGCGGGGCCTCCAGTTCCCCCTCGTAGCGGAGTCCGGTGTTGACCGCGGCGAGCGCACCGACGCCGAGGAGGGCGGTCCCGGCGAGGTTCCTGAGCTTCATGGAAACCTGTTGGACCGCTGGCGACTTATACCTCGTGGCCGGCGGGGCGCTCACCCCGCCCGAGGCGGTCACTCCCGGTCCGTCTCGACGCAGTCGACGATGGGGGCGACGACCTCGGCGGCGACGCTGTACGGGTCGGTCTCGCGCCGCCGGACCGCCTCGGCGAGCCGGTCGATCCCGCCGCGGCGCTCGATCTCGCCGGCCGCGAGCGCGCCCACGTCCGAGCGCACGAGCGTCCGGATCTCCTCGGCGTAGCGCCGGCGCTTCGTCGCCTCGATCTCGCCCGACTCCCGGAGGTGCGCCGCGTGGGCGTCGAACGCCGCGATCAGCTCGTCGACGCCCTCGCCCGTGTTCGCGACGGTCCGGAGCACCTCGGGGGTCCACTCCGGGTCGTCCGACGCGCTCTCGTCCCCCGCGTCGCTCGCGTCCGAGTGCTCGGGGTCGTCCGGGTGCTCCGGCGCGTCGAACCCGTGATGACCCGTCTCCAGCCCCTTCGTCGGTCCCTCGCGCCGGTGGACCATCTCCTCCAACTCGGCGAGGGTGCGCTCCGCGCCGTCCATGTCGGCCTTGTTGACGACGAACACGTCGCCGATCTCCAGGATGCCGGCCTTCAGGGTCTGCACGTCGTCGCCGGAGCCGGGCTGGACGAGCACCGCGACGGTGTCGGCGGTACGCACCACGTCGACCTCGTTCTGCCCCGCGCCGACCGTCTCGATGATCACGGCGTCCTTCCCGAAGGCGTCGAGCGCCTTCACGGCGTCCGCGGTCGCCATCGAGAGCCCGCCGAGCTGCCCGCGCGCGCTCATCGACCGGAAGAACACGTCCATGTCGCCGACGTTCGACCCCATCCGGATCCGGTCGCCGAGCACGGCGCCGCCGGTGTACGGCGAGGAGGGGTCGACCGCGACGACGCCGACCGTGTCCCCGCGCTCGCGGTAGGCGGCCGCCAGCTTGTCGACGAGCGTCGACTTCCCGGCGCCGGGCGAGCCCGTGATCCCGATCACGTCGGCGCCGCCGGTGTGCCCGTGGAGCGCGGAGACGATCGCCCGGTGGCCCGCCGCGCGGTCCTCGATCCGCGTGATGACGCGAGCGAGCGCCCGGTGGCTCCCGGCGAGCAGCTCCTCGACGAGCTCGGCGTCGCGGTCGCTCAGTTCCGGGGCCCGCGGCGTCGCCTCCTCGTCGGGGTTCGGCCCGCCCATCTACGCCCGCTCCGGCACGTTGTCCCGGATGAACTCGATCGTCTCCTCCATCGGCGTGCCGGGGCCGAACACCTCGGCGACGCCGAGCCTCTTGAGCTCGTCCTCGTCGTCGTCGGGGATGATCCCGCCCACCAGGATGAGGGTGTCCTCGAACGCGTCGTACTCCTTGAGCCCCTCGATCACCTTCGGCACGAGGGTGTTGTGGGCGCCCGAGAGGATCGAGATGCCGAGCACGTCGACGTCCTCCTGGACCGCCGCCTGCACGATGTCATCGGGCGCGCGGTGGAGCCCGGAGTAGACGACCTCGAAGCCGGCGTCGCGGAACGCCCGCGCGATCACGTGTGCGCCCCGGTCGTGGCCGTCGAGGCCGACCTTCGCCACCAGACACCGGATGGCCCGCTCCTCCTGTTCGACGCTCATGCCGGGTACTGCGTCGCCCCGCCGTTTGACTCTAACGGACATTCGGGTGAGATCGACGCGTTGAACGCGCGGGCGTCCCTCGACGAGGGTATGCCCGACGACTCTCGCGCCGACCGCCTCTCCCCCGACGCGCGGATCGGCCGCGTCGCGCTCCGCGTCGCTGACCTCGACGAGACGACCGCCTTCTACCGCGACGTCGTCGGCCTCGCGGTCCTCGACCGCGACGGCGACGCGGCCGTCCTCGGCGTCGGCGGTGCGGAGGCCGCAGACCGCGATCCCGTCCCCCTCCTCGTCCTGCGCCGCGACCCGGACCGCCCCGAGCGCGGCACAACCGACGCCGGGCTCTTCCACGCCGCGTTCCGGGTCCCATCCCGCGCCGCGCTCGGCGCGGCGCTGGGGCGGGTGCGCGAGCGCTGGCGGCTCGACGGCGCGTCCGACCACCTCGTCAGCGAGGCGCTGTACCTCGACGACCCCGAGGGGAACGGGGTGGAGATATACCGCGACCGCCCCCGCGGGGAGTGGCCGGCCGACGACGACGGAACGCCCCGGATGGCGACCGAGCCGCTCGATATCGAGGGCGTCGCGGCGGCCGCGGAGGCGGCCGACGCGGGCGACGCCCCCGCCGACTCCTCGCCCGCCGACCGCGTCCCGTTCGTCACCGACGTCGGCCACGTCCACCTCGAAACCGCGTCGCTGTCGGCGTTCGAGGCCGTCTACGTCGACGGGATCGGCTTCGAGGTCGGCGAAGCCGGCCCGGACGTCCGGTTCGTTGCGGCCGGCGGCTACCACCACCACCTCGCCGCGAACACGTGGCGGGGGCGGACGACGCCCGCGACGGGGCGCGGGCTCGCGTGGTTCGAGGTCGTCGTTCCCGACGCCGCCGCGCTCGACGCGGTCCGGACTCGGCTGGAGGCGGTCGCGGCCGACGACGATGTCGACGTCGCGGTCGCCGAGCGAGCGAACGGGCTCGCCGTCACCGACGCCGACGGGATCGAGGTCCGGATCCGGGCGGAGTAGCCGACCCCGATCGGTTCGGTCGCGGATCGCCCCGCCGACGGGGACCGGTCACCCGACGATCGTCCGGAGCGTCGACTCGGTCAGGAAGGTGGTGATCCCGAGCGCCTCGGTCGTCATCCAGCCGAGGAAGGCGAGGTACATCGCGAGGAAGACGTACCCCTCCTCGGTGGTGATCTCGAAGTCGGTCGCGGCCATCACCACGACGACGAGGGTGGTGTAAAACAGGAACAGCATGAGGGGGACCGAGGTGAGGAAGCCGATCGAGACGCCGCCGGCGAGGATGACGCCGATCGGCAGCGCCGCGACGAGGTTGAACGTGTTCGTCCCGAAGACGTTGGCGACCGCGGCCCGCTTGTCCCCGGCCTTCCCCATCTTCACGCCGACGAGGAGGTCGGGGAACGAACTCATCACCGACAGCACGGTGACGGACATCAGGAACGGGGGCGCGCCGAGCGCGTCGGAGACTTCGAGCGTCATGCCGATCATCGACTCGACGCCGACGAGCACGACGGCCAGCCCGGCCGCGAACAGCCCGAGCTGCTTCGGGACGTTCGTCGACTCCGCACGCTTCCGGTCCATCGCGCCGCTCTTGCCGCCGACGAGCAGGATGACGTACACGCCGTACAACACCAGCAGGCCGACCCCCATCTGGGGGGTGATCCGCGCGAGCTCCCGCCCGTCGGTACCGAGGACGCCCAAGGCGATCACGCCGAAGAGCGCGAGCACCGCGACCATGTAGAAGATGGCGTCGCGGTAGACGATCCCCTGCGTCGTCGTCGTGTCGCCGCTCGTGATCGCGACGGCCGCCGGGATGACTAAGATGTTGAACACCGCCGTCCCGATGAGCGCGCCGGCGCCGACGCCGAACTCGCCGAGGATCAGCACGGAGATCACGATGATCGCGAGCTCGGGGAACGACGTCGCGGCCGCGACGATGAGGCCGCCCTGGATCGCCTGCGAGACGCCGTAGTGGTCGCTGATCTTCGAGGTCGTCGACTCGACGACGTTCGCGCCCTTCCAAGTCAGGAGGAACCCGACGATCCCGATCGGGATCCAGACGAACAGCGACTGATCGCCGATGAGCTCCCCGAGTAACGTCACGTCGGAGGATGCGCGCGGAACCGATTAGTGGTTCCGGAAGCGGGCGCTCCGGTTCGGCCCCTCGCGCGTCGAACCGCTCCCGGCCGGGGTCGCGGGGCGCTACCCGAACTTCCCCGTGATGTAGTCCTCGACGCGCTGCTCCTCGGGGTCCTCGAAGATCTTGGTGGTGTCGTCGTACTCGACCAGCTCGCCGCCGGTGAGGAACACCGCGGTCCGGTCGGAGATCCGCGCCGCCTGCTGCATGTTGTGCGTGACGATGATCACGGTGTACTCCTCCGCGAGGTCGTCGATGAGGTCCTCGATCTTCGAGGCCGCGACCGGGTCGAGCGCCGAGGTCGGCTCGTCCATCAGGATGACCTCCGGGTCGGGCGCGATGGCGCGGGCGATACAGAGCCGCTGCTGTTGCCCGCCCGACAGCTCCAGCCCCGAGGAGTCGAGCTGGTCTTTCACCTCGTCCCACAGCGCGGCGCCCTTCAGAGACTGCTCGACGCGCTCGTCGACGTCGCCGTCGAACCCCTGGATCTTCAGGCCGTACGCGACGTTGTCGCGGATCGACTTCGGGAAGGGGTTCGGCTTCTGGAACACCATCCCGATCTTCCGGCGCAGGGCGACGGGGTCGACGTCGTCGTCGTACACGTTCTTGCCGGCGAACTCGATGTCGCCCTCGACGCGGCAGATCTCGATCATGTCGTTCATCCGGTTGATACACCGGAGGAACGTCGACTTGCCGCAACCTGAGGGGCCGATGAGCGCGGTGACGCGCTTCTCGGGGATCTCCATCGTCACGTCGTCGATCGCCTGTTCGTCCCCGTAGTAGACGTCGAGGTTCCGGGCCGCCACCGCGGTGCCGGCGTCGGCGAGCGGCGCCCGGTCGTCGTTCGAGTCCGCCTGTACCTCCGTCGTGATGAGCGAATCGTCTGATGTCGTGTTACTCATGTTAGCTCCCCCGTTCCGCGCGGTTCCGCAGCAGTATCGCCGTCCCGTTCATGCCGACGAGGATGATCAGCAGCGTGATAACGCCCGCGGCGACGACGCCGTACCGGAAGTCGGCCTGCGGGAAGCCGGCCCACGTGTAGATCTGCATCGGCATGGCGCTGAACCGGCTGAACAGGCTGTCCGGCGCCCTGAACACCGTCGTCGCCGCGCCGATCATGATGAGCGGCGCGGTCTCGCCGATGGCCCGACCGAGCGCGAGGATCGTCCCGGTAAGGATCCCCGGCATCGCCTCGGGCAGGACGACGTTCTTCGTCGTCTGCCAGCGCGTCGCGCCCATGGCGTCCGAGCCCCGCCGGAGGTCGTCCGGCACCGACCGGATCGCCTCCTGCGCCGAGATGATCGTGATCGGCAGGATGAGCAGCGACAGCGTCAGCGCCGCGGTCACCGCCGTCCCGATTCCGAGCCCGAGGAGGTTCGCGAACAGCCCCAGCCCGAGGAGGCCGTAGACGACCGACGGCACCGCCGCGAGGTTCGCGACGTTGACCTGGAGGATCCGCGTCAGCGTCCCGAGCGGCCCGCTCTCCGGCGTGTACTCCTCCAAGAAGACGGAGGTGCCGACGCCGAGCGCGAACGACAGCACCGCGACCATCGCGATGATGATGACGGAGCCGACGATGGCAGGGTAGAGCCCCGCCTCCGTCGGCGTTCGAGAGGGCGCCTCCGTGAGGTACGACGGGTCGAGCCACGGGTCGGGCGCCGGGACGCCCCACGCCTCGACGATCAGCGCTCCGGCGACCACGCCCGCGGCGAGGAGCAGCGGGAGCCCGAGCCCGACGAGGCCCTCGCCGACGTCGACCACGCGGGAGACGTAGACCCCGGTCGGCACCCCGGTCAGGACGAGCACGAGGAGGACGGTGGGGGCCGGCAGCCCGGCGCCCGCGGCCAGGAACCCCCCGGCGGTCGCGACGGCGAGCGGGACGCCGCCGACGACCGCCGCGGCGGTCCGCCCGCTCCGGCCGGCGACGAGGACGGCTCCGGCGGCCGCGACCGGGACCGCGATCGTCCAGAGGTAGATGATGAGGTCCGACGGGAACACCGGGACCACGTCGCGGAGGAACACCGCGGCGACCAGCCCGAGGAGGCCGATCGGCGCCGCGGCGGTCTGCGCGCGCGACGACGACCGACCCCGTCCGAGCGCGTACAGCCCGACGGCCGGCAGGATCCCGAGCGTGTACGCGAGGAACCACACCAGCGGGTCGAGCACCAGGAACAGCGTGCCGACCGCGAGCCCGATCGCGACGCCCCCGATCAGCCGTCCGAGGAGCCCGAAGCCGACCCCGCCGACGCGACCGCGGCTCCCGACGTAGGCGAGGTACGCCGTGACGGGGGCGGCGACGACGAAGAGGTACGCGAGCTGCCAGTTGAGCCGCGGGATCGGCGCGACGAGCGCCTCGACCGCGGTGAACAGCGCGGCGACGGCGACGAGGCCCCCGCCGAGCGCGACGACCGCGCGTCGGGTCACGTCGGGGTCGTCCGCGCTGTACAGACAGAAGCCGAGGAAGGGGACGACGAGCGTGAGGAAGTACGTCAACAGCCACTCGGGGCTGGCGTTCGCCAGGTCGAAGGCGTCGACGGCGACGTACACTAGGAGGACGCCGAGCGCGACGAGGCCGAAGACGCTCGCACCGAACGAGAGGTACTCGAAGACGATCCCCCTGACTCGGCTGACTTCGCCGAAGCCGTCCGCGGCCGCGTTGTCCGTCGCCATCAGTACTCCTCCCGGTAGCGTTGCGCGATGATGTCGCTTATGACGTTCATGACGAGCGTTACCGCGAACAGCGCGAGGCCGAGCGCGAACATGGAATTGTACGGGAGCGTGCCGCCGGTGAGGTCGCCGCCGGTGATCTGCACCATCGCGACGGTGATGGTCATCCCCGACTCGAAGAGCACGTCGGCGGGGTTGACGAACGGGATCCCGAAGAGGGCCTGTCGGACCTCGGGCATCCGGGCCTGCGCGCCCATCGCCACGACGACGATCATCGTCTCGCCGATGGCGCGCGAGACGGCGAGGATGTACGAGGAGGCGATCCCGGAGATCGACGCCGGGACGACGATGCCCGTCGACACCTCGAACTTGGTCGCGCCGAGCCCGTAGCCGGCCTGTCGGAGCTGGTCCGGCACCGCGCTCATGGCGTCCTCGGAGATCGACGACACCATCGGGATCGTCATGATCCCGACCATGATCGACGCGGCGAGCGCGTTGAACGTGCTCATCTCGGGGAA
The DNA here is from genome assembly GCF_001261915.1 of Halorubrum sp. SD626R. Classification (GTDB taxonomy): domain Archaea; phylum Halobacteriota; class Halobacteria; order Halobacteriales; family Haloferacaceae; genus Halorubrum. The sequence continues at coordinate 55,255 of NZ_CVRT01000157.1, read as the reverse complement.
CAGCGTCGCCTTCAGCGCCGGGGTGACGTACACCAGCGCGAAGTAGCCGTAGACGACGGTCGGGATGCCGGCCAGGATCTCCAGTAGGGGTTTCAGGATCGACCGGGCGTTCGGGGTCGCGTACTCGCTGAGGTAGATCGCGGTGAGCGTCCCAACCGGGATCGAGATGAACGCCGCGGTGATCGTCACGGTGATCGTCCCGATCAACAGCGGAATGATGCCGAACGCCTGCCCGCCGCCGGCCGGGTTCGGGCTCCAGTTGGTGCCGGCGAGGAACTCGACGATCGAGATCGACCGGAAGAACACCACCGCGTCCGACAGGAGCGTGACGAAGATCGCGGCCGTCGTGAGCAGGGTGATCGCCGCGCACGCCGCGAACAGCCCCCCGTAGGTTCCCTCCTTCAGTCGTGTGAGCCCGCCCCGCCGGGTCAGGTCGGGACTCTCTGTGCTGTCAGTCACGAACGGTGGGGTATCGAACGCTGTCGTAAATCAATACACCGGTTCATCGCGGGGGAGCTACCCCTGCGCCTGCTCGATCGCGTCTTCGAGGGTCGCCATCTGCTCCTCCTGCGTCTCCTCGGTGGCGGGCACGTAGCCGACGTCGCCGGCGACGAGGTCCTCGTTGGTCGTCTGCTCGACGAAGTACCGGGCGAACTCCGCGACGTGCTCCTCGGCGAGCGAGGAGATCGACGGGTAGGTGAACAGCGGCCGGGAGAGCGGCGTGTACTCACCCGAGGAGGCCGTTTCGAGGCTCGGCTCGACCGGACCGTCGCCGGAGTCGATCCCGAGCGCCTTCAGCTGGTCGGGGTTCTGGAAGTAGTACGCGAAGCCGAAGTAGCCGATCGCGTACTCGCTGCCGGCGACGCCCTGCGCGATCGTGTTGTCCTGCTCGGTCGCCTGGTAGTCGCTGGTGTGGCCCTCCTCGCCGAGGATCGCCTCGATGAAGTAGTCGTACGTGCCGGAGGTGTCGGCGGCGCCGAACCGCTCGATCTCCTCGTTCGGGAACTCGTCGCGGACCTCGTCCCAGGTCTGGGCGGGGTCGGACCGCCAGATCTGCGCGAGCTCCTCGGTCGTGAGCGAGTCGACGAAGTCGGCCTCGGGGTTGACGACGACGGTGACCGCGTCCGTCGCCGCGATCAGCTCCACGTACTCGACCCCGTTCTCCGCGCACAGCTCCTCCTCCTCCGGCTGGATCGGGCGGCTCGCGTTGTTGAAGTCGGTGTCGCCCGTACAGAAGAAGTTCGAGAAGCCGCCGCCTGACCCCGTCGAGCTGATGTCGGGGTCGACGCCCGGGTGCATCTCGGCGAAGTCCTCCATGACCGCGCTCATCAGCGGGAACACCGTGCTCGACCCCGCGATGTTGATCGGGCCGGAGAGCTCGCCGTCGGAGCCGTCTCCGGAGCCCCCGTCGGAGCCGTCTCCGGAGCCCCCGTCGCCGCCGCTCTGCGTACACCCGGCGAGCGCCAGCGCGCCCGCCCCGCCGAGCGCCGCGAGCGATTGCCGCCGCGTGATCCCCGTCGCGTCCGTGTCGTGGCTGGATGCCATTACCAGTCGATCGGCGAGTTCCCGTTAAGTAGTATGCTATGATGGGTACAGTCCGAGGGGTACCGTTCGGGTGCACTATATACGCTATATAGATCGCTCGGCGAACTCCCCGTGAGTGCCCGTCGGGAGCCGAGCGCGGACCGAGACGCTTGACGCGCCTCAGGTCACTCGCCTCCGGCCTCCACCGCCTCGATCAGGAGCTCCGCGACGTCGACGATCTCCACGTCGTCCTCGAAGTCGCCCGTCTTCCGGCCGTCCTCGAACATCGTCGTGCACATCGGGCAGGCGACGACGAACTTCTCGATCGCGCCGCCAGCGTCGGTGTCCTCCACCGCCTCGCGGAGGCGCTCCTCGCTCGGCTTGACGTCCTCGTCGTGCTCGGTCCAGAGCCCGCCGCCGCCGCCGCCGCAGCAGAAGGAGTCGTCCCGCGAGCGCGGCATCTCGTGGAGATCGGCGCCGGTCGCGCGGATAAGCTCGCGGGGCGCCTCGTACTCGTCGTTGTACCGCCCGAGGTGACACGGGTCGTGGTAGGTGACGGTGTAGTCGAGCTCGTCGCCCGACAGGTCGAGTCGGCCGTCGGCCACTAGCTCCTCGATCACCTGCGTCCAGTGGAACACGTCGACCGCTCCGTCCGGGTTCCACGGCTCGCCGCGGTCGAACGGCATCATCGGGTCGTCGGCGAACTCCGCGAAGCCGACCTCGGGGTACTCGTTCTCGATGGTGTTGTAGGAGTGCGGGTCGGTACAGACGATGTTCTCGAACTCGCAGTCGGCGAACGTCTCGACGTGGTGGCCGGCGAGTTCGAGGTAGAGGAACTCCTCGCCGATCCGGCGAATGTCGTTCCCGTCCGTCTTCTCGTCGTCGAAGAGGATGCCGAACGACACGTCGGCCTCGTCGAACAGGCGGGCGAGCGCCCGCGCGACCTTCTTGTTTCGGTCGTCGAAGCTCGGGTAGTCGCCGACGTACCAGAGGTACTCCACCTCCCGCTCGCGGGCGTCCGGGACCTCGACCTCGTCCAGCTCGTCGGTCCAGTCGCCGCGGTTCGCTTGCGACTCGCCGAAGGTGTTCCCCTTCTGCATCACGTCTTGGAACACGCCTTGGAGGTTCGAGTCCACGGCGCCCTCGTCGACGAGCTGGCGGTTCATCTTGGTGAAGGAGGTGAGGTGTTCGATGTCGACCGGACAGGCGTCCATACACGCCATACAGGACATACACGATTCCATGGACTCGGCGTCGATCACGCCGCCCTCGTCGGCGACGATGGGGACGGTTCCTCCGTCGTTGACGGCGGCGGAGCCGGCCACGCCGCCGTCGGTGGCGACCGCGCCGCCGCCCGCCCCCGCCACCGGATCGTCGGTCACGGACTCGCGGTACGCCTTCAGGTCGAGGATCACGTTCCGCGGGTCGAGGTTCCGGCCGACCGCGTCGGCCGGGCAGGCGTCGGTGCACCGCCCGCACTTCGTGCAGGCGTCGCCGTCCATCAGCTCCTTCCACGTGAAGTCCTCGATCGACTCGGCGTTGGTGTGGTCGAGGTCGGCGGGAACGTTCGGGAGCCGCGCGCCGGCCTTCTCGTCGCGGGCGACGACGTTCGCGAACGAGGAGATCATGTGGAACGGCTTCGCGTATGGGATCCACGCGATGAACGCGAACGCCAGCAGCGAGTGGCTCCACCAGACGACGCCGTAGATCGCCTCGGCGCCCGCGGGGGTCAGGCCCGCGGCCTCGAACCCCGCGGCCATCGCCATCCCGACGAAGCTCACCGTCTCGTCGGCGCGCGCGGGCTGGCCGACGATGCCGAGCGCCTGCACGACGAAGCCGCCGACGCCGAGCAGGAAGAGGGTCCAGACGAACGCGTCGTCCTCGAACGAGGTGTGTTTCCCCCACAGCCGCCCGTCGCGCTCGCGGTAGCGGCGGGCCATGGCCATCCCGACGCCGACGACGAACAGCAGGCCGAACGCGTCGACCGTGAACTGGTAGGCCAGGTAGAAGTCGCCCACCCAGAACGACTCGCCCGCGATCGGGCGGTAGACGTCGATGTCGAAGCCGAGGATCGTCGTCGCGACGAGTAGCGTGAGGAACCCCCAGAGGACGAACGCGTGCATTACGCCCGTGTAGGCGTCGCCGTCGAACTGGTTCTCGTTCGAGAGCACCGTCTTCGTCGCCGCGACCGTTCGGGCGGGGAGGTCCGACAGCCGGTCGCGGGGGTCCGCGCTCCCGCGGGCGTACGCCGCGAACCGGGCGTACACGCCGTACAGGAACACGAGGATCGCGACCGCGGCGAGCCAGTAGAACGCGGCCTTCCCGACCGGACCGATCGTCCAGAACGTCTCCCGGGTGGCCGCCTGCAGGGGAGTCATGGTAGATCCGCCGGATACGGTCCGGTTAAAACTTGCCACGACGCGGGGCCGGTCCGGTCTCGGGGTCCGGTCTCTCGGGCCGGTCTCGGGGTCCGGTCTCTCGGGCCGGTCCGCCCTCAGAGCGCGCCGGCGACCGCGGCCGCGAGCAGGCCGACCCCGACCGCCAGCGCGACGGCGTCCGCCCGGCCGAACGCCAGCCGCGGGAGCGTCGGGTTCCACGCGAAACACCGGGCCGAGAGGGCGGTCCCGAGCCGGTCGGCGCGGCCGAACGCGCGGTCGATCCCCGCGACGGCGACGATCCGCATCCGGTCCCGCACCGGTAGCTCGTCGCCCAGGCGCGCCCGCATGGCGTCGCGCGCGGTCAGCAGGTCGCGCTTCAGCAGCGGGAGGAAGCGGAACACGAGCGCGACGCCGGCCGCGAGCAGCTGCCCGGGCCTGCCGGGCACCGCGTGCTGGATCGCCGCCCGGGAATCGCGGACCGGCGTCGACCGCACGTAGGCGGCGGCGACGACGAGCACCAGGAGGACCCGGTAGCTCGCCAGCGCCGTGTCGGCCGCGCGGTCGACGCGGAACCAGGGGTCGCCGAGCGTCGCGCCCGCCACGACCGGGGCGACGAGGAGGAACGGGAGCGCGACCCGGTACGCCCACAGGTCGCGGGGGCCGCCGCCCGACAGCCGCAGGCAGCCCGCGGCGAGGACCGTCAGCGCCGCGAGCCCGCGGGGCGTCGTGTGCGCGAAGGCCGCGGCCGCGAACCCCACCTGCACGAGGAGCTTCGACCGCGGGTCGAGGCGGTGGGCGAGCGAGTCGCCGGGGGCGTACGAGAGCGTCACGGGTCGGAGGACGAGGCGCGGTCGCCGCGGCGGTCGACGAGCGCGCCCTCGGGGACCCGCACGTCGAGTCCCGGGAGGTCGGCGACCGCCGCCTCCGGAGCGGCGTCGACCGCGATTCGACCGTCGGACAGCCCCAGGACCCGGTCGGCGAGCCCGAGCACGTCGCGGAGGTCGTGGGTGACGACGACGACGCTCGTCCCCGCGCGGTGGCGCTCTCGCAGGCTGTCCACGACCGAGCGGCGGGCGGGCTCGTCGAGCCCGGTGAACGGCTCGTCGAGGACGAGGTGGTCCGGCTCCATCGCCAGCGCGCCGGCGATCGCGACGCGCTCGCGCTCGCCGCCCGACAGCGACGCGATCCGCTCCTCCTCGCGCCCGGTCATGTTCACGGCGTCGAGCGCGGCCGCGACCCGACGGTCGATCTCGGCGTGCGAGAGCCCGAGGTTCTCCGGGCCGAACGCGACGTCGGCGCCGACGGTTGCCGCGACGATCTGGTCGCGGGGGTCCTGGAACACCATGCCGACGGCGGTCCGGGCGGCGACGAGGTCGTCCTCGACGGGCGTCCCGTTGACCGCGACGGTTCCCGAGTCCGGCGTCACGAGCCCGTTGAACGTCCGGACCAGCGTCGTCTTCCCGGAGCCGTTCGCACCCGCGACGACCAGGGACTCGCCGTCGGGGATCGAGAGGGAGACGTCGTCGACGGCGACCACCCCGTCGCCGTCGCGTTCGCCGGCTCGCGTCCCGCCGTACCGACAGGTGACGCCGTCGACGTCGATCACGGCGTCGCCTCCGGGTCGGTCACGGCGTCACCTCGGGAAGGCTCACGCTGTCACCTCGGGAAGGCTCACGCTGTCACCTCGGGAAGGCTCACGCTGTCACCTCGGGAAGGCTCACGCGGTCACCTCACGCAGGCTCACGCTGTCACCTCGGGAAGGCTCACGCTGTCACCTCGGGAAGGCTCACGGCGTCGCCTCCGGGTCGGTCACGGCGTCACCTCGGGAAGGCTCACGCTGTCACCTCGGGAAGGCTCACGCTGTCACCTCGGGAAGGCTCACGCTGTCACCTCGGGAAGGCTCACGCGGTCACCTCACGCGGCCGCGATCGCATCCGAGCGCACGATCCCGACCGCGGCGGCGATCTTCGCGGCCTCCGCGGGGAGGAACACGGCCGCGCCTTGGACGAACGCCTCGGCGGGAGTGAGCTCCAACACCAGGTAGAGGCCGGCGACGCCCATCGCGTAGACGACGACCGTACCGACGGCCATCGCGCCCACGAGGACCGGGACGGAGACGGCGTCGAGGCCGCGGAGGTCGCCGCCGCGGTGAACGATCGCACCGACGAGCGCGGCCGCGATCGGGTACGACCAGAGGTAGCCGGCGGTCCCGCCCACGAGCTCTCCGAAGCCCGCGGTGCCGCCCGCGAACACCGGCGCGCCGAGCGCGCCGGCCGTCAGGTACAGGACGAGCGCCGCGCCGCCCCAGACGGGACCGAGGAAGATCCCGGCGAGGAAGACGCCGAGGACCTGTAGCGTGACCGGCGCGGGCGACACCGGGAACGGGAAGGAAACGTACGCGAACGCGCCGACGAGCGCGGCGAACAGCGCCGCGCGGGCGAGGTTCGTCGCGGCCTCGTCGCCGACGAGATCCACCGACTCCGTGTTGGTTGCCATGTCCACGACAGGCTCGTAAACCAACTTGAAGATACTGGTTGACGACGATGCCACGGTCCGACGGCGTCGCTCGGCCGCCGCGCTTCTTGCCGGCGATCCGGAGCGATCGCCTCCGAGCCGGCCGAAATCGGACGCGAGGCTTTTGAATCGGGAGCGCGTAGGCACGATCCCATGGACGAGAAGACCGCCGAGCTCCGCGACATCTTCGTCGAGACCACCGGGTCCGACACGGTCACCGAGCGGCAGGCGGAGTCCCCCGGCACCCTCACCGACCGGGACGAGGCCGCCGTCGCCGAGCGCGTCCGCGAGCTGGTCGCCGCGATGCGCGAGCGCTACGACTTCTCGACCGACCTCGACGACGCGACCTACGCCCGGATCGCCCGCGGGCGCTTCGAGCTGGACGACGACGCGTCCCTCGCCGCCGTGCTCGCCGCGGGCGACGACGCGGTCCGCGCGCCCGACGAGGGCGACGGCCCCGAATCGGTCGATATTGACCCCGAAACCGTCCGAGACGCCCGCTTCGACCTCCATCTCGTGCGCGACGCCGACCGCGAGGTCGACGACGCCGAGTTCGACTACGCCGACCTGAAGTCGCTCACCGCCGAGGGGCGCTCCATCGTCGACTGCGCCGAGGCGCTCGGCGCGGAGCCCGACGCCGTCGCGAAGTACGCCCGCGTCGCTCGCGTCGACCTGACCTCCACGCGGGCGAACGACCGGTTCCGCGACGAGTTCCGCGACCTCCTCACCGACGCCGATATCGAGGGCAACCACGCCGAGACCGCCCGCGACGACGGGCTGAAAGAGGCGACCGAGGACATCGAGACGGACGTCTCCTTGTAGATCGCCCCCCGATCGGGGCGGTATCGCGGCCCGCCGCCTCCCCGCTCTCGTCCGACTACCACTGCACGCTCACGAGCCCCGACAACGAAGCGGCGCGCCGGGTCGCGCCCGCCGGGCGCGACCCGCCCGCGAGGGAGGCGGCGGTCCGGCGCGGTCCTGCCCGCGCCGGGCCGTCCGCCGAGGCTGTGGAGGGGTGAGGCCGCAGTTCCGGTGCCGGGTGGGGCTCAAAGGGGCAGTCGCGATTTCCGCGAGCGAAGCGAGCGGAAAGACGGGAGACGAAGTCTTCCCGAAGGGCGAAGCACGGCGCAGCAAGGACCACAGGGAGCGAGCGCAGTGAGCGACCGAGGACCGCAGCAAGCCGCGCGAGCCGTCGCGGCTGGGGCTTTGGAGGTGGTTATTTTCGATCCGTTAGCAATCGTTCATATACGAAACCGCGCCCAACCGATCCGTGACTCCCTTCAGCGACGTGGCCCGCGCGGCGTACTGCCCCCGACAGCTCTACTACGCCCGCCGCGAGGACGACCGGGCGGTTCCGGCGGACGCCCGCGCCCGGATCGACCTCGCCTATCGCTACCCCGCGCTCGCCGACGCGCCGGACGCGACGCTCCGGCGGCTTCCGATCCGCCGTTCCCCCGCGGCCTACCGCCGGAACCTCGACCGCCTCCGCGAGCGCGACGACTACGACCGGCTCGCCGACCCCACTCGCAAGCGCGCGTTCGTCTCCGGAAAGGACTGTCACGGAACGGTTCACAAGGTGCTCTCCCCGACCGCACCCACCGACGACGGCCCCCCTGTCCCCACGATCGTCTCGCCGGGCGAACCGCCCGAAAACGGCGTCTGGGAGCCGCAGTCGGTCAGGGCCGTCGCCGCCGCGAAGGCGGTCGCGTGGGAGCGCGAGCGCGAGGTGCCGCGCGCGCTGGTCGAGTACCCGAGCGTCGGCGCCGTGCGCGATGTCCGACTCACGACCCGCCGGAAGGCCGCCTACCGCCGGGCGCTGCGGGCCGCCCGCGCGATCGACGGTCCGCCGTCCCGGGTCGACGACGACCGGTGTACCGCCTGCGACTACCGCGAGGAGTGCGGCGTCGGGCGCCGGTCGTTCCGGTCGCTCCTCGGCTAGCGGCCTGGCGGGGGAGCGCGACGCGCCGTCCTCCACGCTACCGAGCCTTTGTTGACGAATCCTCGCCAAACCCACGCGATCGCCGACGATCCGTCGGCCATACCTGTCCCGACCCGTCCGTTTATATACGTGTGACGCGTCGGCACGGATACGAATGACACGCGATAATCGCGGTCGTTCGGAGGATAGAGGAAGTCGCCTCGCGGCGGCTGGCCGCGAAATTCTCCGACGATAACGACCCCGGGGCACGACCGCCCCGCGGCGGCACCGACCCCGAACCCACCGCAGAGCCGACGGACCACCTTTTGACCCGAACACCACTCACCGACCTCGACGAGGTACAGCTGTTAGACACCACCCTGCGCGACGGCGAGCAGATGCCCGGCGTCTCGCTGGCGCCGGCCGAGAAGGTCGACGTCGCCCGCGAGCTCGACGCGGCGGGGATGCACCTGGTCGAGGCCGGCTCGGCGTGCACCTCGGCGGGCGAGCGCGAGGCCATCCGTCGGGTCGCCGGCGAGGGACTGGACGCGACCGTGACGAGCTTCGCCCGCGGCGTGAAGAGCGACGTCGACCACGCGCTCGACTGCGGCGTCGACGGGATCAACCTCGTCGTCCCCGCCTCGGACAAACACGTCGAGACGAAGGTCGGATCGACCCGCGACGAGGTGGTCGAGACGACGGTCGAGCTCGTCGAGTACGCGAAAGACCACGGCCTCTGGGTCGAGGTGCTCGGCGAGGACGGCTCGCGGGCCGACCTCGACTACCTCGAACGCCTGCTCGGCGCGGGCCTCGACGCGGGCGCCGACCGGATCTGCTACTGCGACACCGTCGGCGCGGCCGACCCGGAGCGCACCGCGGCGGTCGTCTCCCGGCTCGCCGAGCTCGGTCCGACGAGCCTGCACACCCACGACGACCTCGGGTTCGGCGTGGCGAACGTCCACGCCGGGCTGAAGGCGGGCGCCGACACCGTCCACGGCACCGTGATGGGCGTCGGCGAGCGCGCGGGCAACGTCGCCCTCGAAGAGGTCGCGGTCGCGCTCGATCGGTCGTACGACGTCGACACGGTCGAGCTGGAGCGGCTCTACCGGCTCTGCCGGACCGTCTCGGAGGCGACCGGCGTCGCGCTCCCGCCGAACAAGGCGGTCTGCGGCGCCAACGCCTTCGCCCACGAGTCCGGGATCCACACCGACGGGACGCTCAAGGACGGGACGATGTACGAGCCGTACCCGCCGGAGACGGTGGGCCGAGAGCGCCGGCTCGTCCTCGGCAAACACGCCGGCCGCGCGGGCGTCAAGGCGGCGCTCGCCGAGCACGACGTCGCGGTCGACGCCGACGAGCTGAGCGCGGTCGTGAGCCGCGTGAAGGAGCTCGGCGACCGCGGGAAACGCGTCACGGACGCCGACCTGCTCGCGATCACCGAGGACGTGCAGGGCCGCGAGCGCGACCGCCGCGTCGAGCTCGTCGACCTGTCGGCCACCTCCGGCGGCAACCTCCCGACGGCCTCGGTCCGGCTCCGCGTCGGCGACGAGGAGCGCGTCGCCTCCGGCACGGGCGCCGGCCCCGTCGACGCGGGCCTCGAAGCCGTGCGGGCCGCGCTGGCGGACGACGGCGCCGCCGACGCCGACGAGACCGACGGTCCCGGCGGGGTCTCCTTCGACCTCGACTCCTACCACGTCGACGCGATCACTGGCGGCACCGACGCGGTGGTCACCGTCGAGGTCGACCTCTCGCGCGGCGACCGCTCCGTCTCGGTCTCCTCGACGGACGCCGACATCACCCGCGCCAGCGTCGTCGCGATGGTCGACGGGCTCGACCGCCTGCTCTCGGCCGCCGCCGAGGACGGGTCGGTCTCGGGGGCCGCCTCGCTCGCCGACGACTGAACGACCGCCCCCGTCGGGGGCGACCGCGTCTGACGAGGTTTTTAAGCGAGCCCGCCCGAACTAAGCCCGTGAGCGTCGTCGTCGCGGTGAAGCCCTCGGCGCGCAAGCGCAACGCGAAGGTGGGGCGGCTCGTCTTCGAGGACGGCCCCCGCCACGCGTTCGAGAGCCGCGCGGCCGCCGAGCGGTGGGCGGCCGACCTCTCGACGGGCGACGGCCACGTCTGGGTCGCGAGCGCGCATCCCCGCGACGGCGACGACGTCGACTGCTACCTCGTCTCGCGGGCCACGAACGCGAAGCTGGAGGCGGCGTACGACAAGCGCCGGCGCCGGCTGCGGGGCGACGCCGGACCCGAACAGGAGTCACTGGGCGGGGAGCCGTAGGGATCGCTCTCGCTCCCGGTCGCTCTCACGCGATCTCGCGCCTCCCGGTCACGCCTCGACGATGTCGTCGCGGTACCCCTCCACCGTCTCCATCACCGCCTCCCGGTCCGCGTCGTCGACGTCGAACTCGCGGAGCGCCGCGTCGAGGTGCGCCGCGATCGCGTCGAACTCGTCGTCGGTGACCCCCAGGCCCTCGTGGGCCGTCTCCATGTCGTCGCCCTCGTACGTCATCGGCCCGCCGGTGACCGCGCTCAGGAACTTCGTCTGGTGGGACCGCTGGTCGGCCATGTCGACGTCGTCGAAGTGGTGTGCCACCCGCTCGTCGGCCAGCACCCGGTCGTAGAACTCGTTGACGACCGCGCCGACGGCCGGCTCGCCGCCGAGGCGGTCGTACAGCGTCGCGTCGGACATACGATTCGGTCACGGGCGCGACGTATGTCTCTTTCCCCGGCGCGTCGCCGGCCGATCGCGCGTGGAGTCGTTTATAAAACGCCGGCGCTGCGGCTTGACGCGCGGAACTCCGGAGAAGCGCCGAGGCGGAGATTTGAACTCCGGTGTCCGAATGGACAGTAGATTTCGAATCTACCGCCTTGGCCAGGCTAGGCTACCTCGGCTCACTTCGGGGTTGGCCGGTTCCGCTGTTATGCGTTTCGATCGCCGGCGGCGCCCGCTTGTCGGCGCCCCCTCGTCGCCGCGGCGCGACCGCCCTGGGACCCCCGCCGACAACGCTTTTCGGGGCGGCTCCCGTGCAACGGGTATGGACGTCCCCGAAGCCGCGGCGGCCTGCTCGCGCGTCGTCGACGAGGTCGGCGGCGCGGTCGTCGCCGACCGCGAGTTCCTCGACCGCGTCACCCTCGGCGTCCTCGCCCGCGGCCACGTCCTCTTGGAGGACGTGCCCGGCACCGGCAAGACCCTCTCGGCGCGCTCGTTCGCGACCGCGCTCGGCTTGGAATTCTCTCGGATACAGTTCACGCCCGACCTCCTCCCGAGCGACGTCACCGGCACGAACGTCTTCGACGAGCGCGACGGCTCTTTCGCGTTCTCGCCGGGCCCGGTCTTCGCGAACGTCGTGCTCGCCGACGAGATCAACCGCGCGCCGCCGAAGACGCAGGCGGCGCTGCTGGAGGCGATGGAGGAGGGGCAGGTGACCGTCGACGGCGAGACCCACGAGCTCCCGGACCCCTTCTACGTCATCGCGACCCAGAACCCGGTCGAGAGCGAGGGCGCCTTCCCGCTGCCCGAGGCGCAGCTCGACCGGTTCGCGATTAAGACCTCGATCGGCTACCCCGACGGCGAGGGCGAGGTCGAGCTGCTCCGGCGGCGCGCCGGCCGGGCCGAACAGGCCCCGACGGTCGAGCGCGTGCTGGACCCCGACGCCGTCGCGGCGCTCCGCGAGGTGCCCGAGACGGTCCGCGTCGACGACGACCTCCTGGAGTACGTGGCCGCGCTCGCCCGCGAAACCCGCGAGGACCGCCGCGTCGACGCCGGCGTCTCGCCCCGCGGCACCCAGCGCCTCTTCGAGACGGCCCGCGCCGCCGCGGTCCTCGCCGGCCGCGAGTTCGTCACCCCGGACGACGTGAAGCGCGTCGCGGAGCCGACGCTCGCCCACCGGCTCGTCTTGACTCCTGACGCCGCCGTCAACGACGCCGACGAGCGCGACGTGACCGCCGACGTCCTCGACCGCGTCGCGGTGCCGACGGTCGGGGCGCCAGAGCCGTAAGTCCGGTCGGCGGCCTCGCTACCCCTCGTCCCGCTCCGCCAACAGCTCCGTCGCCGTCAGCAGCGACTCCAGCTCGACGCCGTGCTCGGCGAGCAGCTCCGCGGCCCCCTCCTCGCGGTCGACGACGACGAGCACGCGGTCCACCGTCGCGCCGGCCTCCCGCAGCGCCTCGACGGCGTCGACGGCCGACTGCCCGGTCGTGGCGATGTCCTCCAAGACGACGACCGCTTCGCCCTCGTCGAGCCGCCCCTCGATGCGGTTGCCGGTGCCGTACTCCTTCGCCTGCTTGCGCGCGATGACGTACGGGCGACCCGTCTCGGCGGCCGTCACGGCCACGAGCGGGACGGCGCCGAGCGCGACGCCCGCGAGCTTCGCGTCGGTGTCGGCGAGCCGGGCCGCGAACGCCTCGCTCACGAGCCGCAGCGCCTCCGGGTCGGTCTCGAACAGGTACTTGTCGACGTAGTAGTCGCTGGTGCCGCCGTGCGAGAGCTCGAACTCGCCGAATTTGACGGCGTCGGCCGCGCGGAGCGCGGCGATCAGCTCGCGTCGTCGCTCGTCGTCGGTCATACCCTCACGGGGCGGGGCGGCGATAATAAACGGGTCGGAACGCGGGCGGGGCCCTCCCTCTCGATCAGCCCCCTCGTCGCGCTCACTCCGGCGCCGGGAGCCGCAGCGTGACGGTCGTCCCCTCGCCGTCGATCCCCGGCCCGAAGGCGACCTCGCCGCCGTACGCCTCGACGATCCAGGCGACGATCCACAGCCCGATGCCGGTGTTGTGGTTGAGCTGGGTCACCTCCGTCTCCCCCGTGACGACCCCCCGGACCCCCTCGGGGACTCCCGGCCCGTCGTCGGCGACGCGCACGCTGACGGTCCCGGTCTCCGGGTGGCGCTCGGCGCCGATCTCGACCCTGGGCGCGTCGCTCCGCGAGTGGACCACGGCGTTCTCGACGAGGTGGCCGATCGCCTCCGCCAGCCGCTCGTCGCCGCGGACGGCGGCGTCTTCCGGTACTGCGACGTCGATCCGGGCGTCGGGGTACCGCTCCGCGTACTCCTCGCGGACCGCTTCGGCGACCCGTCCCACCGACACGGGATCGGGGTCGCTCACGATCCCCTCCTCGACGACGCGCCTCATCTCGGCCGCCCCCTCCGCGAGGTCGGCGAGGCGCTTCCCCGTCGTCTCGATCCGGCGGGCGTAGTCGGCGGTCTGCTCGTCCGCGGCGTCGTTCGCGATCTCGCTCGCGAAGCCGAACACGACGTTCAGCTCGTTCCGGAGGTTGTGCCGGAGGATGCGGTTGACGACCCGGAAGTACCGCTCGCGGCGCCGGCGGTCGGTGATGTCGGTGTAGATGCCGAACGCGCGGCGCCCGTCCGTGGTCTCGTAGGCGAACCCCCGGAAGAGGAACTCGCGCGGGCCGTCGACGGTCCGCCGGCGGACCTCCGTCGTGACGAACCCCTCGTCGCGGACCCGCTCGTCGATGGAGCGGTCGCCCGCCCCGTCGCTCCCGTCCGCCGGGTCGGTACCGTCGCCCTCGGATCCCGCCTCGTTGCCCAGGCCCGCGAGCCGGTCGTCGCGGATGTCGAGCGCGTCGATGGGCCGCCCGCGGAGCGCGGCCGCGTCGTAGCCGAACTGCGACTCGAACGCCGGGTTGACCCCGACGATGACCGTCTCGTCCGGTTCGAGCGCGACCTCCATCACGGGGTCCGGGAGGCGCTCGAACAGCCGGTCGAAGCGGTCCCGCTCGTGCGAGAGCTCCGTCCGCGTCCGCCGGAGGTCGGTGGTGTCCGTCAGCGACGCGACGGCCCCGCTCGACCCCGCGGACAGCGGCGAGAGGCGGAGCTCGCCGTGTCGCCGCCCCCCGTCGCCCTCGACGGTGATCTCCGCGCGACGCACCCGCTCTCTCCCCCCGCCGCTCCCGTCCGGTCCCGTGTCGGCCCCGCCGACCGCGTTCACCGCGTCGGCGACACGGTCGCCGTCCGCCTCCGGAAGCGCGTCGCGGAGCCGCCGCCCGACGAGCGCCGCCGGCGACGAGCCCAGCCACTCGGCGAACGGCTCGGTGGCGTAGGTCACGTCGCCGTCGGCGTCGAGCACGCAGACCATGTCGTCGACGTTCTTGAGCGCGTCCTCGTAGGTGCGGAGCCGGCGGCGGCGGTCGTGGGCGTCCATCGCGGCGACGGCGTTCGTCGCCAGCAGCTCCAGCACCGACACGTCGTCGTCGTCGAACGAGCTCGTCTCGGCGGCGCCGACCACGAACACGCCGTGCTCGCCGAGGGGGACGGCCGCGAACGAGCGCATCCCGTGGTACTCCCGATCGTCGCCAAGCGCGGCGACGTCGTCGCACACCCACGGCTCGCCGCTCGCGTACACCTCGCCGGTGACCCCCTCGCCGGGCGGCCGCGGCCCGCGGTCGGCGAACGCCTCGCCGAGCCCGTCGCTCGTGGCGACCAGTCGGAGCCGGTCGACGTCGGGGTCGTACAGCCGCACGCCGCTGATCTCGTGTCCGAGGATCTCGTCGGCGGCCTCGACTAACCGGTGAGCGACCGCCTCCCTGTCGTCGGCCCGCTGGATCCCCTCGACGGTGCCGAGGAGGCGTTCGAGGATCCGCTCTCGGCGCTTCCGGTCGGTGACGTCGGAGAAGAACACCGACAGCCCGTCCGACGAGGGGTACGCCGTCACCTCGGTCCACAGGTCGAGGGGCTCGTAGCGCTCCACGAACGACATCGACTCCTGGGTCTCCATCGCCCGCCGGTAGCTCGTCTCGTACGTCTCGCCGATCGCGTCCGGGAACTCCTCCCAGACGTTCGCGCCGACGAGTTCCTCGGCCGGCCTGTCGAGCAGCGCCGCCGCCTTCCCGTTGACGTAGGTGAACCGCCACTCGTCGTCCAGCGCGAAGAACGCGTCGTCGATCCGTTCGAGGGTGTCCTCCAACCGGTCGACGGCCGCCTCGCGCTCCTCGCGGGCCGCGCGCCGCTCGAACGCGCGGCCGAGCCAGTCGGCGAGCAGCTCGACGAACAGCCGCTCTCGGGGGGAGAACGGGCGGCTCCGGCTCGACTCGTCGATGAAACAGAGGGTGCCGACGACCTCCCCGTCGGCGACGATCCGCCCGCCGATGTAGCTCCCGAGCCCGAACAGCTCGTGGGCCGGGTCGCCCTCCCACCCCGCCTCGGCGGGGTCGGTGAACGCCACGACGCCGCCGTCGCCGCCGGCCGCCTCGCTCTCGGGGGCCCCGTCGACCTCGCCTCTGCCGGTCCCCCCGCCGCCGACCGTCCGCCGGCAGTACGTGTTCTCTAGGGGCATGGAGCCGTCCTCGTCGATCACGCCGCGCTCGATCAGCGATTCGAGCAGCTCGTCCCCGCCCCGCTGCCGGCGGACGGTGAACCGGTCGTCGGTCGTGCGCGACGCGTAGCCGATCGACAGGCCGAGTCGCTCGCGGCCGAGGTCGAGCAGCGCGTCCAGCTTCTCCTCCAGCTCCGCGGTCCGGTCGGAGGCGATCCGGACGAAGCGTTCGAGGAACGGGTCCTCGCCGTCCCCGCTCGCCGCCTCCGTGACGTCGCCTCCGGTCGACCCCGCCAGATCGGCGACCCGCTCCGCGAGCGTCTCGCCGTCGGCCGCCAGCCGCCGGCCGGAGACGTACTCGACCCCGAGTCGGCTCGCGTCGATCGCGGCGTCGGCGTCGTCGTCCGCGGTGTACGCGAGAATCGGCGCGTCGGGGAACCGCTCTCGCACCCGGCGCAGCCGCTCGCCCGCGTCGCCGCCGCTCGCTCCGAGCCGGACGACCACGACCGGTCCGGTCGCGTCGGCGTCGCTCTCGGCGGCGCCGTCCGGGCCGGTCAGCGCGGTTCCGTCCGGGAGGCTCGTCCACGGCTCGTCCGGGAGGTCGCCGCGGGCGCCGACGTGGAGGGTCGGTCGGTCAGCGCTCATCTCCTCGGCGGGTGCGGTCTCTGACCGCGCCGCACTCACCGTCTCGGAGGGCGGGGGTCGCCGACGCCTCGGATCGACGGTCGCGATCGGGCGATCCACTCATGGAGGTACGTTCCGGAACGAGGCTGATAACCGTTCCCCCGAGTTTCCCGATTCCGATATTTTCGACCCGAGCGCCGCCGTCCGTCGCCTTCACCCTCGGCGGCGCGCGGTCGAACGGCCGGTCCGACGGAAACGGCCGGTCCGACGGAAACGGTCGACTCGCCCTACCGGTCGATACCGGCCGCGCCGCCGACGACGTCGGCGACGTCCTCGGGGGTTATCACGGCGAGGTCGCCGTCGACGGTGCGCTTCAGGGCGGCGGCCGCCGCGGCCCACTCCAGCGCGTCGGCGACGCCCCCGCCGTCGAGCCGCCGCGCGAGGTACCCTGCGACGAACGCGTCGCCGGTGCCGATCGCGTCGAACGTCTCTGACTCGAAGACGCCCTGCTCGTACACCGACCCGTCCCGCAGGGCCACCGCGCCCTCCGTGCCCCGCGTGACGACGACGGCGTCGAGACCGAATTCGGAGGCGAGGCCGTGGGCGATCTCGACGGCGTCGCCCTCGCGGCCCAGCACCTCGCGGGCGTCGCGCCGCGGGACGAACAGCGTGTCGACGTGCGCGAACAGCTCCTCGTACGCCGCCCGCGCCGTCTCGGGGTCCCAGAGCTTCGCCCGGTAGTTCAGGTCGAACGAGCGCGTCGCCCCGGCCTCGCCGGCGGCCCGGAGCAGCGCGGTCGTCGTCTCCGCCGCCCGGTCGGAGAGCGCCGGCGTGATCCCGGTCGTGTGGAAGCGCTCGGCCACCTCCAGCGCGGCCGTCGGCAGCTCCCCGGGCTCGACGGTCGTGATCGCGGCGTCGGCGCGGTCGTAGATCACGCTCGTCCCGCGCGGCTCGCCGCCGTGTTCGAGGTAGTACGTCCCGACGCGGCTCGACTCGGGGTCGGCCCACGCGACGCCGGTCCGGACGCCGTGGCTCCGCAGCTCGCTCACGAGCCGCCGACCGAGCGGCGACTCCGGGAGCTTGGAGAGCCAGAGGGCGTCGGCGCCGAGCCGCGACGCGCCGACCGCGACGTTGCTCTCCGCGCCGCCCGCCTGCACGTCGAGGGACCGGGTCGTCTCCAGGCGCTCCCCGCGCGGCGGGGAGAGCCGGAGCATCGTCTCGCCGAACGTCACGAGGTCCGTCACGCCGACCACCTCGCGGGATCGGCCTCCGGAGGGAACGCGGTCGCCGCGGTCGCCGGGGTCGCTGCGATGTCCATACCGGTCCGTCGGCGGGACGGTACAAAAGGGCAGGCGATCGATTTCGCCCCGGCCCGGTCCCGGCCCCCCTCACCGGAGCGCCGACGCCAGCACCACCGCCCCGAACAGCAGCAGCGCGAGCGCCGCGACCGGCCGCGACCCGGCCGCGGCGCGGTAGACGCCGTAGACGACGCCGACCGAGAGCGCGCCCGCGAGGAGGGTCGCCCCCGCGTGGACGGCGACGTTCCGCCGGGTCCGGGCGCCGCGGCCGACCTGCTCGCCGACCGAGAGCCCGTGGTCCGCGACGTCCCAGGCGAGCGCGAGCGCGACCCCGCCGACCAGCAGCGCCTCGACGCCTCCGCCCCGATACCCCGCGACCGCGAGCCCGACGACTCCGATCCCGGCCGCCCACGAGAGGAGGCGGTGCGACCGCCGGAGCGACCCGGCGGCGAGGGCCACCGTCGCGCCCCCGAGGAGGACGCCCCCGAGCGGCGCGGCGAGGAGGGCCGCGAGGCTCGCGACCCCGGCCGCGACGAGGCTGAGGACGACGGCGAGCGCCGGGGGGCGGGCGTCGCGCTCGGGTCGGTCGACCGGGTCGGTCGACGCGTCGCCGACGGGCCCCTCTCCCCTCGCCTCGTCGCCGTCGGCGGGCGGCGCTTCGGAACTCACGGCGACCACCTGGCGGTCGCCCGCGCGACCGCGACGGGGAACGACTCCCCGTCCCACTCGACCGCGCGGATCCCCGCCGACCGGAGCTCCCGGAGCCGCTCGCGGCGCTCGAACGCGGCGAGCCGCTCGCCGGTCGTCCCGCTCGCGGTCACGTCGGGCGAGAGGACGGTGACGAGGTGGCCGTGCGCGTCGATCCGGCGCGCGAGCGACGCGGCCGAGTCGTCGACGAGCGGGGTGAAGAAGAGCACCTGCGCGTCGGCCGGGAGCCGCCGCCGGAACCGGCGGAGCCACCGCGACCGGTAGAAGCGGTCCCCGCTCGGCGTCGGCGCCACCGCGGGGTCGGTCGCGAGCGTCTCGCGCCCCTCGGCGGCGTGGGCCGTCCCGGCGCCCGGCGCGAGCCAGCAGTCTACGGGACCGAGCGCCGCGATCCCGACGCGGTCGCCGCCGTCGAGGAGCGCGCGGAACGCCTGCCCGGCGGCGCCGACGCCCGCCTCGACCGCGGTCCGCCCCTCGGGCTCGGCGGCGGCGTACGCCGACTCCCGCGCGTCGATCAGGAGGACGACGGTCGCGGCGCGCTCCTTGCGGAGCTCCACGGTCGCCAGCTCGCCCGTCCGCGCCCGGCGGTTCCAGTCGACGCGCTTGAGGGGGTCGCCGCGGCGGTACTCGCGGGTCGCGTGGAACTCCACGCCGGCCCCGCCGACGTCGGTCGGCATCCGCCCGTGGTACCGCGTCGTCAACCCCCGGAGGGGTAGGTCGCCGCCGGCGGCCAGCTCCGGGGTGCAGACGACCCGCGCGGGCTCGGCCGGGTCGATTTCGGTCGTCCGCTCGCGAGACCCCGAGGGGGTCCGCGTGACCGCCGTGAGCGCCTCCCACTCGTGCTCGCCCCGGCTCGCCCGCACGACGTACTCGAACGCGACCGACGCGCCCGGGCGGAGCGCGGTCGCGACCCGCGCCGGGCCGTCGACGACCGCCAGCCCCGGCGGGACCCCGTCGACGAGCCGGAGGTCGGCGAGCGGGGCGTCCCCCGCGTTGCGCGCCCGGACCGCGACCGTCACCTCGTCGCCCGGTTCGGGGGTTACGTCGCTCACCGTCCGGGTCACGTCGAGGGTCGCGGCCGGCGCCTCGCCGACGCCGGCGTAAAGGGCGTAGCCGACCCCCACCGCGCCGAGGAGTACGAGGCCGGGCCGCCGCGTCACGACCCCGACGCCGACCAGGGCGAGCGCCGCCCCGCGGACCCCGTCCCAGCGCCCCGTCTCGGCCTCGCGGAGGGCCCTGCGCTCGGTCGTCGCGGGTTCGTCGGTCGTCGAGACCCCTTCGGTCGTCGCGGACTCGTCAGTCGTCGCGGCCCCGTCGTCCTCACTCATCGCTCGCTCCGGACCCCCCGTCGTTCCCTCCCTCGCCGTCTCCTCTCTCGCCGTCCCCTTCCAGCCGGCCGATTGCGTCGACGGTCGCTCGGAGGCCGAACCCGTAGCGCGATGACCCGGAGACCACCGCCCGAAGCCGAACCCGGACCGGATATGCCGACCCCCGCGAGAGGAACGCGGCCGCGGTCGCGTCGTCGGTCCACTCGCCGTCCTCGACGAGGTCCGCGGCCGCCTCGGCCGGGACGTTCCGGTCGCGGGCGACCGCGGCGACCGCCAGCTCTCGGGTCCGGTCGCGGAGCTCTCGCCGCGCCCGGTGCCCGCGGAGCGCGGAGCCGGTCGCCCGCCCGACGCGCTCGTCGAGGGCGGCGCCGGGGACCGTCGCCGGCGCCCGGCGCTCCGGGTCTCCGGGGTCGGCCGCCCTGCGCTCTCGGTCGCGGCGGGCGTTCGCGTACCTGACGCCCTGGACCACGCCGAGCGCGCCGATCAGGGTGACGACGGTCGTCGAGGGGTCCAGCGCGCTCGCGACCCCGCGGTCGACGGCGGCGACGAAGCCGACGGCGACGGCCGCCACGCCGACGGCGACGAGGGGCCGCACGGCTACGCCGCACCCCCGTGGCGCTCCTCGATCCGGCGGAGGGCCTCGGCTGCCCGGCGCTCGCGCTCCGCGGTCGCGTTCTCGCCCCCGTACCGCACCCGCTCGAAGACGGCGGTGAGCTCCGCGACCGGCTCCTCGTCGACGCCGGCGTCGACGGCCGCGGCCGCGAACTCGGCGGGCGTCGCGGACGCGGGGCGGTCCACGTCGAGGGCCTCGGTCATGTCGCGCCACGCGCGGTACACCCCGTTGTCGGCGTCGGACCGGTCGATCCGGTCGGCCGCCGCCCCCGCGGCCCGCCCGACCTCGCGGAGGTCCGGGTCGCCGGGCCCATCGTCCTTGTCGCCCTCGGCCGCGCCCCCGCCGTCGGCCGGCTCGTCGTCGCCGGCGGCGCCGAGGAGGACGGCGACGCTCGCGACGAGGGCGGCGACCACGACGAGCGCGAAGAGGAACTCCGGCGCCGAGGCGGTCCCCCCGCCGCCGCCGCCGAGTCCGCTCCCGCCGAGCCCGCCGCCTTCGGGGAGGAATCCCCCCTCGCCGGCCGCGGCGCCGAGCGCGAATTCGACCTCCCCGTCGACCGGACGACAGGCCGAGAGCAGCCACCCCAGCGCGGCGGCCGGAACCCCCAGCGACCCGACGGCGGCGCTCGCGGCGAGCCCCGATCCGGTGTCCCGGTAGACGAACGCGGCGAGCCCGAGGAGGACCGCGGCGAACGCCAGCAGCGCCGGCGGCTCCCGGAGGAACTCGTAGCACGCGGGCGGGATCGAGAGACCGCCGCCGCTCGGAGACGGCGACGCGCCGAGGTCGGCGCTCTGTCCGTCTGGTCCGCCGGCGTCACCACCTCCGCCGAGCCCGCCGCCGCCGAGGCTCACGGCGGAGTCGAGGGTTGCCGCGGCGACGCCGAGCGCGACGACCGCGAGGAGGGCGAGGAGGACCGCAGCGAGGGTGTCCCGCTTCACGTCCGTGGATACGCCGTGTCGAACGAATAGCTTTCGACGGTGGCGGTCGCTCCGCTGTTTCGCTCCCGACGACGGGAGAGGTCACTCCGCCGTCTCACTCCCGTCGACGGCGT
This sequence comes from Halorubrum sp. SD626R, assembly GCF_001261915.1. Lineage (GTDB taxonomy): Archaea > Halobacteriota > Halobacteria > Halobacteriales > Haloferacaceae > Halorubrum. The sequence goes on along the minus strand of NZ_CVRT01000157.1, from coordinate 34,027 downwards.
CGTCGAGGGGCGTCGTCGGGAACAGCGCGTCGACGTCGGGGTCCGGGTCGACGAGCCGATAGTCGGTCCCGTCGCGCTCGACGACCCCCGCGTCGGCGAGGTGGTCGAGGTGCGCGAACGCCTCGCCCGGCCCGTGGAGCACGTGGATGTCGACTAAGTCGCCGAACAGTTCGGCCGACACCTCCCACGCCGTCGCGGGGCCGCGGTCGGCGAGGACGGCGAGCACGCGCCGCGTCCGGTGGCGGTGGTGGTCGAGGATCGTCGCGGCCCGCCGACCCGGGTCGTCGATCCGCTCGCGGTGACCCGGGTGCGCGGCGTCGAAGTCGCGCTCGACGATCCGGGCGAGGCTCCGGGCGTACGCCGCGAGCGGCGCGTCGACGCGGACGTCGGCGCCCCCGACGTTCGGGGTGTACCGCGGGAGGAGGGCGTCGCCGGCGAACAGCTCCGCGGGAGGGGTCGCCCCTCTCTCGGCGTCTCGACCCGCCCGCCCCACCGGCTCGTGGTCCGGGACCTCGCGCGGGTCGAACGCGAAGCCGGTGAGCCCGGCGGTGTGGCCCGGCAGGTGGACGGCCTCCAGCGCGACGCCGCCGGCCTCGACGACGTCGCCGTCGGCGATCGTCGTCACCTCGGCGGGACGACCGCTGAGGTCGGCGCTCACCGCGTCGAAGAACTCGCGGAGGCGCTCCCGGTCCTCGTCGGGGAGCCCCCACCGCTCGAACGTCTCACGCTGGAGGTCGCCGTCGAGGAAGAGCGGCGTCTCCGTCCCGTCGACGAGGGGGGCGTCCGCCTCGTGGACGAACACGTCGGCGCCGCTCTCGGCCTGGATCTCGCCGGCCAACCCCGCGTGGTCGGGGTGCCAGTGCGTCAGGGCGACCGCGTCGACGTCGGCGAACTCGACGCCGTGCTCGGCGAGGCCCGCCGCGAGGTCGGCACGGACGTCCGGGAGCGCGACGCCGGTGTCGACCAGCGCGGTCGTCTCGCCGTCGAGCAGGTAGACGTCGTTCGCGCCCTCGAACACGGTGTTGCCGAGCTGGATCCGCTTCACACCCTCACGTCGTCGGGCTCGCATTTGAGGGTTGCCTCCGCGGCACTCGCGCTCGGTCGAGCACGTCGGCGGGCGCCGCCGCGGAGCGAGCGCCCGCTCAGTCGAGCACGTCGACGCCGGCGAACTCGAACCGCGCCCCGCCGGACTCGCTCTCGGCAATCCGCACGTCCCAGCCGTGAGCCGTCGCGACGGCCTCGACGATCTCCAGGCCGAAGCCGGTCCCCTCGTCGTTCGTGGTGTACCCGGACTCGAACACCGCCTCGCGGTCCGCCTCGGTGATCCCCGGGCCGTCGTCGGCGACGTAGAAGCCGCCGTCGAGGTCGCCGACCGTCACCGTGACGCCCTCGCCCGCGTGCTCTACGGCGTTCCGCACGAGGTTCTCGAACACCTGTCTGAGCCGGCTCCGGTCGGCGCGGACGGCGCGGTCGGTCTCGACCCGCAGCGTCGCGCCCGCGGTTTCGACGCCCTCCCAGCAGCTCTCGACGAGCTCGCGGAGCGGGACGCGCTCCGTCTCCTCGACCCCGTCGCCGTCGCGAGCGAGCGCGAGGAGGTCGTCGATGAGCGTCCCCATCCGGTCGTGGGCGTCGGCGACGGCGTCGAGGTGCTCGGAGTCGCACTCCTCGCGGGCGAGGTCGAGCCGCCCCCGCGCCGCGCTGAGCGGGTTCCGGAGGTCGTGCGAGACGATGCTGGCGAACTCCTCCAGCCGCTCGTTCTTGCGGCGGAGCGTCTCCTCACGGCGCTTCCGCTCGCTGACGTCTCGGATGACGCCGACGCGGTCGAGCGCGTCCGCGCCGTCCTCGACCGTTTCGTCCCCGTCTCCCTCGGCCGCTCCGCCGCCGCCCTCGCCGGCGAGTCGGTTGAACCGCATCTCCACCGGGAACCGCTCGCCGCCCGCCGTGAGGAACTCGTACTCGACCGCGCCCGCCTCGCGCCCGTCGGCCTCCGCCTCGCGGCGCGCGCGCTTCGCCTTCTCGACGGCCTCCTCGGTCACCCAGTCGTAGACGTCCGTGCCGATCAGCTCCTCGCGGCTCGCGCCCTTCATCTCCGCGTACCGGTCGTTGACGTACGCGATGGTCCCGTCGGGACGCACGGCGTAGACCGCGTCGTCGAGCGAGTCGAGGACCGTCTCGTACCGCCGTATCTCCCTGTCCCGGGGTGACTCGTCCGTCATGGCTCTTCTCGTCCGTGTGTTCCGGCCGTTCCGTGATAAATAGGTCGTCGGAGCCGTCCGTGCTCTCGACGCTCCCCCCGTTCGGCCTCGTCCCGGCCGGCCCGCCGGACAGGGTCGGCTCCGGAGCGAATCCGGTGCGTTTTCGTCGCCCCACCCCCACGAGAGGGCATGGAGTACCAACCGGGCGTCTGCAACATCGGACCGGCCCAACAGCGGCGGCGGCTCCTCCTCGGGATCGCCTCGCTCCTCCTCGCGGTCGGCCTCGTCGCCGCCGTCGTCGCGGTCGGCTGGCCGCGCTGGGCGCTGCTGCTCTCTGTCTTCCCGCTGTACGGCGCCGTGATGGGCTACCTCCAGTACCGCGAGCGGTTCTGCGTCGGCTTCGCCGGTATCGGCGTCTTCGACGTCGGCGACGGGACGAACCAAGTCCTCGACGAGGCGGCGCTGGCGGCCGACCGGAAGCGCGCGGTCCGGCTGAACGCGAAGTCGGTGGCCGTCGGCGTCGTCGGGGCGGTTGTGATTTACGGCGTCGCGGTCGTCGGGCTATAAATAGTCGCTGGCGTGGTGAACGCCTCCAAAGTCCTAATCACTCGCTTATAACTGTCCGTTGATGGATCGACGGAAAACGCCTCCAAAGCCCCAGGCGCTCGGTTATACATCGTTGCTGTCGGTGATGTAGAGAACAACCCCAAAGCCCCAGCCGCGAGGAGGGCGGAGGCTCGCTGCGCTCCTCACTCGGTCGCTCACTTCGTTCGCTCCTTCGTTGCGGTGTCGCCGGCGGCTTTGCCGCCGGCTGCCCGTGGCGCGTAGCGCCACGCTGCTTGCGTCGCCTGCGCCGTCCTCGCGCCTGCCCCTTTGAGTCCCACCCCGCACCGCCCCGCACGGCACCTCACGCCTCCCCAGCCTCGTCGCTCGCTCGGGGTTCCCTTCGGTCACCCGCTGCGCTCGCGACTCCCTCGCGCGTGCCCCTCGGCCGCGAGGCGGCCTCGGAGGCACGCGCCACCGCACAAAGCACCGCGAGCCGTGCCGTCCTCGAAGCCCAACTAGACCGCACGAACGTGCACATAGAAAAGCATTAGAACGGGCTCGGTAACCACGTAAGTGAATGAGTCTGTCCGAACCGGACCGCGAGCTCGTGGTCGCCGAGCTCGGTCGGGAGCCGACGACGGCCGAGGCCGCGCTGTTCGAGAACCTCTGGAGCGAGCACTGCGCGTACCGCTCCTCGCGGCCGCTGCTGTCGGCCTTCGAGAGCGAGGGCGATCAGGTCGTCGTCGGGCCGGGCGACGACGCGGCGGTCCTCGCGCTGCCCGAGCCGGACGCCGCCGATGTCCCCGCGTCGGAGCGCGACACCGACGACTACGGGGACCAGTACGTCACCTTCGGCGTCGAAAGCCACAACCACCCCTCCTTCGTCGACCCGTTCGACGGGGCGGCGACGGGGGTCGGCGGCATCGTCCGCGACACCATGTCGATGGGGGCGTACCCGATCGCCCTCCTCGACTCCTTATACTTCGGTGGCTTCGACCGCGAGCGCTCGCGGTACCTCTTCGAGGGCGTCGTCGAGGGGATCTCCCACTACGGCAACTGCATCGGCGTCCCCACGGTCGGCGGCAGCGTCGCCTTCCACGGCGGCTACGAGGGGAATCCCCTGGTCAACGTCGCCTGCGTCGGCCTCACGGACGCGGACCGGCTCGTGACAGCGACGGCGAAGGCACCCGGAAACAAGCTCGTCCTCGTCGGCAACGGCACCGGCCGGGACGGGCTCGGCGGCGCGTCGTTCGCCTCGGAGGACCTCGCGGAGGACGCCGAGACGGAGGACCGGCCCGCGGTGCAGGTCGGCGACCCCTACGCCGAGAAGCGGCTGATCGAGTGTAACGAGGCCCTGGTCGACGAGAACCTCGTGCTGTCGGCCCGCGACCTCGGCGCGGCGGGGCTCGGCGGCGCCTCCTCCGAGCTCGTCGCGAAGGGCGGGCTCGGCGCCCGCATCGACCTCGACGCGGTCCACCAGCGCGAGCCGAACATGAACGCGACCGAGATCCTGCTCGCCGAGAGCCAGGAGCGGATGTGTTACGAGGTCGCGCCCGAGGACGTCGAGCGCGTCGCGGCGCTCGCAGACCGGTTCGACCTCGGCTGCTCCGTCATTGGCGAGGTGACCGACGGGAACTACGTCTGCGAGTTCGCGGGCGACGCCGACGCCGAACCCGAGACCGTCGTCGACGTCGACGCCGAGTACCTCGCCGACGGCGCGCCGATGAACGACCTCCCGAGCGAGGCGCCGAGCCCGCCGGAACGCGACCTTCCCGATCCAGAACCCGCGCTCGGCGACGCAGTCGAGGCGGTCGTCTCGGCGCCGTCGACCGCGAGCAAGCGCTGGGTATACCGCCAGTACGACCACGAGGTCGGCGCTCGGACCGCCCTGAAGCCCGGCGACGACGCGGCGATCATGGCCATTCGGGAGGCGGCCGGCGGCGGCGAGGCGCCCGCCGAGGGGGACGACGCCGCGGCCGATGTCGCCGACTCGGACGGAGCGGGAGTCGGCCTCGCGCTCTCCTCGGGCGCGAACCCGAACTGGACCGAGACCGCCCCGTACGAGGGGGCCCGCGCCGTCGCCGTAGAGAACGCGACCAACCTCGCCGCGAAGGGCGCGGTCCCGCTCGCCGCGGTCGACTGCCTCAACGGCGGCAACCCTGAGAAGCCGGACGTGTACGGCGGCTTCAAGGGGATCGTCGACGGGCTCGCCGACGCGTGCGCCGCGCTCGGAGCGCCCGTCGTCGGCGGCAACGTCTCGCTGTACAACGACAGCGTCGAGGGGCCGATCCCCCCGACGCCGACGCTGGCGCTGATCGGGACGAAGCGCGGGTACGACGCGCCGCCGGCCGCGCTCGACGCCGACCGCGCCGGCGACTCCGAACTCCTCTTGATCGGCGCCAGCGGCGACGCGCTCGGCGGCTCCGAGTACCTCGCGCAGGCGGGCGGAAGCGATCGGTTCCCCGAGCTCCCGGACGCCGATGACATCGGCCTCTCCGACATCGCCGCGTCGCTCGCGGCGGTCGCGCGTCACGAGTCAACGCTCGCGACCCACGACGTGAGCGACGGCGGGCTCGCGGTCGCGCTCGCCGAGCTGGTGACCGACGCGGCCGGCGCCGACGTCACGCTCCCCGACCGCGTCGCGGCGTTCGACGAGACGCCCGGCCGCCTCGTCGTCCAGACGACGGACCCCGAGGCGGTCGCCGAGGCCGCCGGCGACCTCCCGGTGCTCAGGCTCGGCGACGTGACGACCGATGGCACGCTCTCGCTGTCCGTCGGCGACGAGTCGACCGCGCTCGACGCCGACGCGATCCGGGAGCTCCGCGGCGTGATCGAGCGCGAACTGGCCTGACGCGGCACCGCGAACCGCGTTCCCCTCGGTCCCGCCGCGCCGAACCGAGCGACACGCTTTTAGGCATTCCTAAAATACGTGGGAGCAATCACGGAACGCCGGTCGCTCCGGCGCCCGATTCACGATGGCTCAGACACAATCTGCCGGAACGAGGCGGTCGAGCGACACGGAGAGCGGGTCGCCTGCGGACCCGTCGCCCGACCCGGTGTTGTCGCTGTCGAACGTGACCAAGGAGTTCGGGCCCGAGACGGCCGTCGACGGCGTCTCGCTCGACGTCGAGCCGGGCGAGCTCCTCACCTTCCTCGGCCCCTCCGGCTGCGGGAAGACGACGACGCTCCGCACCATCGCCGGGCTGGAGGAGCCGACCGAGGGGGAGATTCGCCTCGGCGACGAGGTCGTCGCCGGCGGCGACGGCGCGCTCGTCCCGCCGGAGGGGCGCGACGTCGGCATCGTCTTCCAGAACTTCGCGCTGTTCCCGCACCTCACCGTCCGGGAGAACATCGCCTTCGGGCTCTCCGACGCCGGCGAGGCCGCGACCGCGGCGCGCGTCGACGAGCTGCTCGACCTGGTCGACATGCCCGAGCACGGCGGGAAGACGCCCGACCAGCTCTCCGGCGGGCAGAAGCAGCGCGTCGCGCTCGCCCGCTCGCTCGCCCCCGAACCGGCGGTGCTGCTGCTGGACGAGCCGTTCTCGAACCTCGACGTCCGGCTCCGCGTCGAGATGCGCGAGGAGGTGCGTCAGATTCTGAAGGAGGCCGGCGTCACCGCCGTCTCCGTCACTCACGACCAGGAGGAGGCGCTCTCCATCTCGGACCGTGTCGCCGTGATGAACGACGGGAAAATCGAGCAGGTGGGGCGCCCGGAGCAGGTCTTCGAGCGCCCCGAGTCGAAGTTCGTCGCCTCCTTCCTCGGACGGGCGTCGTTCCTCGAAGGCGAGCTCCGCGACGGGAAAGTCGAGACCGGGATCGGCCGGTTCGACGCCGTCACGCTGGAGGGGTACGACACGGTCTACGACGGGGCGCCCGTCGACGTGCTCGTGCGTCCGGACGACCTCCGGGCGACGCCCGCGAGCCCCGAGCTGGCGGACGGCGTCATCGTCTCCCGGCAGTACGTCGGCCCGTCGTTCGTCTACCGGGTCGAACTGGAGTCGGGCGGCGCCGTCCACTGCCTCCACAACCACGTCGAGGAGTTCGACCTCGACGAGCCGGTCACGCTGGAGCTCACCGCCGACCACCCGCTGGCCTGGTACCCGCGCTAGGCGCGTCGCTGGCGGCGGTTCGTCGTGTGTATTTTAAACTCGGGAGCGACCCGTGTCGCCGCTCAGAAGCTGAACAGGAAGGGAATGACGTACGCGATCAGCAGGCCGACGAGGGTGACGGCGGCGCCGATACCGACCTCGCGGCTGCCGAACGACTGCATGGGAGCGGTCACGCGCTCGTCCGGGTCGGGGTCGTGAGAGTGGTCGTCCATACCCATCCGTGGCGACCCGAGATATAAAAGCGCGTCTGACCGGCGCGACGGCCGCCGGAAGGCTTAATTGTCTGATACTTAATTCGTTTCCGTTGATGTCCCTCCCCGGTCGCGACCTTGACGACGTACTGATCGTCGGTCCGGCGTTCTCCGGTCGCCGACGGCTGTTCCACCGGCTGTTGGCGGCGCGACCGGGCAGGCCGGTCCTGGTGTCGACCCGGCAGCCCGCCTCCCGCGTGCGAGACGCTCACCGGCGGACCGTCGACGGCGACCCGGCGGAGCCGGTCGTGGTCGACTGCGTGGCGAACGCCGTCGGCCGAGCGGGCGACGGGGGCGAGGCGACGGGATACGCGCAGGATCCGGGGAACCTCACGTCCATCGGGACGACGTTCGTCGACCTGGCCGAGGATCGCGACGAGGACGGGCTCGCGGTCGGCGTGACGACCGTCTCGCCGCTGCTGATGTACGCGTCCGCCTCGGAGGTGTTCCAGTTCCTGTACGTCCTCGCCCAGCGGGCGACCGGGGAGGACTGGCCCGTGGCGGCGACGATCGACCCCGGCGCGCACAACGAGACGACGGTCGAGCAGTTCGTCCCGCTGTTCGACGGCGTGGTCGAGACGCGGCGCCGCGACGACGACACGCGAGAGTTTCGGGTGCAGCGACCGGAGCGGAGCGAGTGGCGGGAGATCGAAGTGGTCTGATATTGGAGCGCGGCGTCTGCGCGCGAGGTCAGCTCACGCGGTATCCAGCCCGGCAACCGAGTACCGATGGGTGTGAGGCCGTCCCGGGAACGAGAGCCGAGAGTACTCCGTGACGGTCCGGATGCCTCGGACTGCCGATGTCGAACCGCCCTCGTGACGCGCGAACTCGGGCGGCCATAATTGTGTCCAACTGACACATTAATTTCACTAATCCAATAATGTAAAACGGCCTGAGAGTGTCTGACGTGGGGGATCAACCCGTGATACCACTGCACGAAACCGGCCGCCTTCCCGGGATTCCCAGTTGTTGGCACCGGTAGTTTCATAAAACAGTAACATACTAATTGTCACTTAACGGCGACGGGGTTACCGATTACTGGCCGGCGGTGAGGGGACTGCCCGTCCGGATCGGTCGTCGTCGCCAGCGGAAACCACGTCCGACAATGAACGCGAACGACACGCGGTACGAGGCAGGGGTACGGCGTCCCGGACGGAACGGGAGTGATTACCAATGAGCGGGGAATCGACGCGAAAGCGAGTACAGGCGATGCTGTTCGCGGCGATCATGGTGGTGTCGATGGTCGCTGCTGGTGTTGGCGGGTTTGCGGGGAGCGCGGCGGGTCAAAGTGATACTGCTGATTTTATAGTTGACGATGATTTCAGTAGCCAAGAAGTAAATGAAACACAAAAAAGAACCATACAATCTGCGGTATCCAACGCATCATCAAACGATCTAATTGTAGTTCAAGATGGTGAGTATGACCGGTTTAGCAGAACTCAAATTGACGGATTGACGATAACTGCTGCTCCAAACACGGATCCGACGATTACTGTTCAGGAAGACGACATCCCGGACAATGGAAGAATTCTCGATATTGGTGGATCTAACGTTGAATTCTCGGATATCGATATCGAAGGTCCGGGACGCGGCACCGGTACCGGCATTCATCTCGGAATCACAGATGGGTCAAACAATATTACTGTTTCTGATGTCGAAATTCGAGATGTTTTGACCGGAATTCAAACGAGCACTACTACTAGTGCTACTATTCAGGGTAACGACATCTCTGGAGCTGTCGTTGGTATTAGTCTTCAGGCAGATGGAGCGACCATTTCGGGGAACACCATTGAGGATCTCGCTGATGCAGGTGGGTTCTCAGCAGAAGGTGTTGGCGTTCTCGGGACAAATCATGTCTTCGAAGCAAATACGTATCAAACGGGGGAAGGGATCACTGATATCCGGATCTACAACGACGGCATCCCGACGATCAACAATGATGACTCCGGCGAGGAGGTCTCCGTTGCTAACACAATTCTTGAAAGTACTGGTGCGTCGTCGGTTCAATTTGTTGGTGAAAGCGGGATATATGACGGCTCAATTACTATCGGAGATACGGCATACTCAACGATCCAAGATGCTGAGAATGCCTCCAGCAACGGTGACACGATTACTATTGAAGAAGGAACCTATGGCCAGTTCGATGTGGATGTCTCAAACCTCACCGTAACTGCTACTGGTGACACGAATAATACGACGATTCAACTGACTGATCAGCGGATCAACATTGACAGCTCTAACGTTACGATTCATGGACTCTCTTTCGTGTTCAAGGGACAGGCGATATATGATCGTGGTAATAATAATAGTTACATTAATAATTACTTCACGCTTGCAGAAGGAACCGAAAGCAATGGTTACGCTATCCGGCTTGAGGGTCTGACGAGCGGAAATGAAGTCCGAAATAATGATTTTGTCGGTGTCAATACCAGTACACAAGATGAGTACGGTAACGGTGTCGTCGTCTCTGGTCCCGCCGACCACGAGATCGTCAATAACGACTTTATTAATAACTCAATTGGTGTTAATATCGGCGCTGCACAGTCTGCTCAGAGCTTGAAAATAACTGATAACGACTTTGTCGGACAGACTGACTTTGCCATCGCATTCAATCACGATGGGTCTGAAAATCCAAGTTTCAATGTTACCAGTAACGATATTCGATCGAACAATCTTGGAATTCTTGTTCTGAGTGGTGGAAATATTAGCGTCTCCCAGAATAACATCGTTGACAACGGACAAGCGCTTTTGATCAGCTCCGAGGCCGCTGATGTTGATGCTGCCGAAAACTGGTGGGGAACTACTTCTGGTCCTGCTGAGGGCGATATCACAGGTGATGTCACAGTAGATCCGTGGTTAGACGGACCCGCTGATGAGGAAAGTAGTGGAATAGCTGTCGCGGCTACCGTTGGCGACGAGGAATTCTCCAATCTTGAGTCTGCGGCTGAGGCGGCTGAGCAGAATGAAACTATCGATGTGACGGCTGGCGAGTACAACGCGGACCTCACCATTGACACGCCAAATGTCACGGTTCAAGGAACTGGTGACGATACGATTATCAACGGATCTATCGCGCTGAGTGCACCGGGGACCTCACTTGTGGACCTTCAGCTCAACACTACCGTTGAGAGCGATGTCTTCCCCAACCCAGCAAGTGCGAATAACGCGATCAATATCGGTGAGAGTGCAGACGGTGCGTCGGTCGAGGATGTCACTGTCAACGTCGAAGCGAACCTGACTGATGTTGCTGCCGGCGTATTCCCAGAACCGATTGGTGTCGAGATCGCTAGTGCCGATAACGTCACTGTGTCCGGTAGCACGATCAATGTCAGCGTTATCGACAGTAACGAGCAGGCTGGCGCTGTCGGTGTAAGCGTTAGCGAGGGTGGTTCTGCCGGAGTCGTTGAGAATGACATCTCTGCCGTCAGCGATGGGTATAGCTTCGCGGCTGTTGCACGTGATGATGGGACCGCAGCTGATGTCGGATTCAATGAACTGAGCGCGACTGGCAAGGCGGAAGCTTACAACGGTGTTGGATTCGGAGTTGAAGGAGCTCCCGCTGACAGTCAAACAGTTCGGTATAATGATTTCGTTAACGTAGATTCGATCGAACATAAGTCGGGTTCCGGAACCCTCGATTTACGACAGAATTACTGGGAAGATATCGGTGGTGTCGAATTCCTAACAGATGGGTTCGTTAGTCCCTCACAGAATGGTGGCAGCATCATCTATGATCCAGTCTTGACGACATCCTTCGAGAATATTGAGGCCGAATCGCCTGAAGGAATCCGCCAGTACGGCTCTGTCCTCGATCTCCAGAGCGACGGATCCACTTCGCTTGCAATCGGATTCACCGCACCCTCGAACGAATCGATCAGCGGACTCCTGAGTGATGTCGAGTTCGACAACGGCGCTCAGGCGTACCGCTACGACATCGACTCCGGCTTCGAACCGGTCGATGGCGATTTCACCCCTGATGCGGGCCAAGTCGTCGTCATCGCGACTGACAGCGTCATCGACGAGGAAATCGTTGTTCCGGTCGATGTCGCGGAAACGGATACCGATTCGGAGACCGAAGTCGACCTCAACGGTGGTTGGAACCTCGTCCCGACCGGCGCGACAAACGATATCGATAGCCTGACCGTTAGAGAAGGTGCGATCCTTGAGGCTGACCAGCTCCAGGCGCAGCCCACCCAACCCGGTGTACCTCGCGCCGAATACGGTGCATACGAGGCCACGTGGGTTTTCGTCGAGCGCGACTTCAACGGTGCCGATGTCGGGCTCCTGACCGGATACGAAACGGGGCAGACTGCCAGTGAGTACGTTGAAGAAGTTCTGGCAGTTGAGAACTCGGGCGACCCTCACCAAGAGTTCCAGATCACCGACGAAGAGGAGAAACTCGAGTAGACCGATGGACCGGAACCGTATCGCAGCGGTGCTCGCCGCGGTCCTGATGGTCACCTCTATGGTGGCCGTTCCGGGGTCTGTGGCTGCCCAGTCGGACTCGGATCCGGAGCCGGTGCCTGCGGCCTACTACGGCAACGTCACCGTCGACGGTGACCCGGCACCCGCTGGAACGACCGTCTCGGCCGTCGTCAACGGGACGGTCGTCGACACCCTCACGGTTACCGATGCCGGGGAATACGGTTCACCCGGCCTTTCGGACGAGAACCTCGTCGTTACCGCCGACAACGCGACGAGCGGGACACCGATCGAGTTCCGCGTGAACGGGACGGCCGTCACCCGGACTGAGCCCGCCACGGTTGAGTGGCAACCCGAAGATGTCCGGCGCGTCGACCTCGCGCTCAACGCCGACGGCCTGTTCGAGACGGAGATCGTCGATGTCGACAACACTGTCGTCGCCGGCGGAACGATCAGCCTCGAAGCGAACGTCACGAACGTCGCCGAGGCCACCGACACGCAGACGGTCAACGTCACGCTCGACGGCGAGACCGTCGACCAGCGCGAGCTGGAGATCGGTCCGAACGAGTCGACGACGTTCACCGACGTCTTGAGCACCGACGCGGACAACCTCGGCGAGGTCAGCGCCGGCGTCGAGTCGATCGACGACAGCGCGTCGGAGACCGTCACGGTCGACGCGCCCGCGTCGTTCAATATTACCGACCTACAGACGAGTAACGTCCGGAGCGCGGGCGAGTCCTTCAACGTGACCGTCGATGTCGAGAACGACGGTGACCGCGAGGACACGCAGAACGTCACCGTCACCTACGACGGTGAGGTCGTCTACGATCGAGCGGAGACGCTCGCGGGTGGCGATAGCGAGACGATCAACGTCGAAGTCGACACCGAACCCGGCGAGGCCGGTACGCGTACCGTCGTCGCAGAGACCGACGACGACCGCGCGGTCGCGTCCGTCGACCTCGACTCGCCCGCTTTCTTCGCGGTCGACGTGATCGAGTTCGACTCCGAGACGGAGGCCGTGCCCGGACAGAACATCACGGTCGCTGCCGAGATCACTAACACCGGCGAGGAGGACGGAACGCAGTCGGTCACTATCTCGGCGAACGGAACCGACGAGCAGACCATCGATGCGGTGGACGTTGACGCCGGCGAGACCCGGTTCATCGAGCGAGAACTCGACACCTCGACGTTCGGAACCGGCCCCCTGACGATCGGCGTCGATACCGGTGATACCAGCGATCAGTTCGTCGTCGATTTAAAAGAAGGGACCGCTCCGACGTTCGAGGTCGACATCACCGACGCTCCCGGTAGCGTCGACGAGCCCGTCGACAACGTGAACATCACCGTTGATGTCAACGTGGAGAACGTCGGTCAACAGAACGGAACGCAGGACATCGACTTCCGCGTCGACGGCGAGACCCGAGCGACCGAAAATGGAGTCTCTCTCGATCGGAGCAGCGACACCGATCTCAACGTAGAGGTACCGATCAGACGTGGCGACGCTCCGTCCGTCGACGTGACGGTCGCGAGCGAGAACGGGACGGCCACCGAGAGCGTCGAAGTGGACGCGCTCCCGCGGTTCGCGGTCACTGATGTCAACGCCCCCGGCCGCGTCAACGACACCGACGAGTTCGAACCGAACGTGACGATCGAGAACGTCGGCGGACAGCCCGCGAACGCGTCCGTCGGGGTGTTCTTCAACGCGACCTCGATCGGCACCGTCGGAACCGACGACTCCGTGTCGCCCGGTGAGAGCGTGACCCTTGACAACGTCGTCACGCTCAACGCCAGCGACGTCGGCGTCGAAGACGGGAACGCGACGCAGGTGGAGGCGAACGTGACGAACGCCGAGACCGACGAAGTCGACGACTTCAGCACGGCGCGCGTGTTCGTCTCCGAGAACGAGCCGGCGAACTTCGTCGTGAACTCGCTCGGCCTCGCTGGCGACGTTAAGGGGGATGAGGTCGTTGCCGGTGAATCGGTCGAGATCGACGCGGAAATCCAAAACATCGGCGGGGAAACCGGGAACCAAACCGTCGTCCTCGCCTTCGGCGGGCAGACGATCGCGGCCGAGACGATCACGTTGAACGGCGGCGGCGACACCGAGATTGTCGAGGCGACGTACGACACCCGTTCCAGCGACATCGGTGACGGGATCGACGTGACCGCGAACACGGACAACGACGACAACACGGCCGAACTCGACGTCCTCGAACCCGCTGCGTTCGACGCCGAGATCGTCGCCGTCGACGATCGGGTCATCGCCGGCGAGGAGCTCGGCGTCGACGTTCGCGTCACCAACACGGGTGAGGCGAACGGGACGGCGGACCTCTCGGTCTTCCTGAACGGGAACCAGACGTCCCGCTCCGTCGAGCTCGACGCCGAGAACAGCACGGTCGAATCCGTGACGTTCGAGCCGACGACGGATCAGGTCGGCGAGCGCGATGTCGCCGCCGCGACGACGGACGCGCTCGACACGGCCACGGTGTCCGTCGGGGCTCCAGGGGAACTCGCCGTGTCGTTCGCTTCTGTCTCGAACGAGATCACGAGCGAGGAATCGTTCGACGCGACGGTCCTCGTCGAGAACGTCGGCGACGGCGAGACGACGCAGACGATCGCGCTCGACGCCAGCGGGCTCGACGCCTCCGCCGAGGTGACGGTGCCCGGCGGCGAGACCCGCCGCGTCGAACTCTCAGACGCCACCGTGCCCGACGCCGGGACGACCGTCGACGTGCGAGCGCAGAGCGCGGACGACGCGACGGCCACGCAAACCGTCTCGATCATCGAACCGCCCGAGGAGGCGACGTTCGCCCTCTCGGCCATCGAGACCGATCCGGCTGACGGCGAGGTCCTCGAACCGCCGACGGGCGAGAACACGACCGTGACGGTCAATACGACCGTCGAGAACGTCGGCGATCAGAGCGACACTCAATCGATCGAACTGGTGGTCGACGACAACGTCGAGAACAACACCGACGACATCGAACTCGACGGCGGCGAGACCCGAGATGTCTCACTCAACCTCACGGTCGACGACGAGACGCCGGTCGGTGACCTCGACGTGGAACTGCGAAGCGAGAACCGAACGGTGACCGACGCCGTCACCGTAACCGAGGCCGCTCCGGCTGAACTCGCGATCGTCGACGTCGCTGACGCGGAGCCCGTCAGTGCCGGCGATACGCTGACGGCCAACGTCACCGTCGAGAACGTCGGCGACCGCGACCTCGAAAACGGAACGGTCGCGCTCGACATGGTCGAGACATCGGCTTCGACCGAGTCCGAAGTCGACGTGAACGCTAGCGAGACGAAGGGGGTCGAGGTCGGCGTCACGGTTCCGGACGAACCCCGCGCCGGTGCGTTCGATCGGCGGTTCGAGGTCTCGGTCGCGCCCGGCGGCACCGACGCTACGCAGACGTTCACCGAAACGGTCGATTACGGGAGCGTTCGAAGCGGCGTTGCGGAGGCCGACTCCGGCGATGTCGTCCGCATTGCTCCGGAGACGTACGAAGAGTCGGACACCGTCGTCGTCGATACCCAAAACGTTACGCTCCGCGGCGTCGGCGACACGCGGCCGACTATCGCGCCCCAGAGCGACGAGACGGCGGTCCGAGTGTCGGCCGACGAGGCCGCGCTCGAACGGCTCGTCCTCTCCGGTAACGGCAACGAGACCGCCGTCGTCGCCGGCGGGACGACCACAGTCGAGTCGGTCGAAGTTGACGGCTGGACGACGGGCGTCGAATCGACGGTCGGTTCGCTGACCGTCTCCAGTGCGCTCGTCGAGAACGTCGACGACGGGATCGTGTTGGACAGCGACGACTCGTCCGAAATCGCCTTGACGACCGTCCGCGCGAGCGATACGGGCGTACTAGCTCAGGCACCGGACGCTTTATTACGCGACTCCACGATCGCCGGTGCACAGACCGGCGTCGATGTCGTCGGCGTCACTAGCGAGCCGCTCGAAGTCCGCCGCACGACGATCCGCGAAAGCACGCTCGGGTTCCGCGCACTCAACGTGCCGGAAGACGACCTGACGGTCACGGTCAACAACAGCAACCTCGAGTCCAACGAGCTATCAGTCCTCGCCGACAACTCGGCCGTCGACGCGACGGACAACTGGTGGGGACAGGCGGGCGGCGCCGAGCCCGGCGACACGCTCGCCCGGAGTACCGTTCAGAGGGGCGATCCGCTCAACAGTCGGACCGACTCGCAGTTCGAGGTCTCGATCGGAACGCCGAGCGACCTCACAAACGACAGCCTCGTTCGCGGCGAGTCGTACGACGTGCCGGTGACGATCGACAACACTGACGTTAAGGGCGACACGCAGGAGATCGACCTCGACGTTACGGGCGGACCGGCTCCGTCAACGCAGGACGCTAACGTTGCCGGCGGGAGCAGTCAGTCGCTCGAATTCACACTTGACGTGAATCGGCAGTTCGACGACTCGATCGATCTGACTGCATCGTCGCTCGATGACAGTAGCGGAACCGAGACCGTCGACGTGATCTCCTTCGAGGGGATCGAGGTGTCGGATACCGCCCTGACGATCGATGAATCGGCTACCACGCAGATCTCAGTCGACGAGACGTTCAGCGACGGAACGGCGGTCGATGTCACCGAACAGACAGACTTCGAATCGAACGACCCGGGGGTCGCCACCGTCGCTTCCGACGGAACGATTACGGGTTCGTCGCCGGGAACGGCCGAAATCACGGCCACATACGAGCGTGACGGCACGGCCGTCACTGACACCGCAACTGTGACCGTCGAAGCCGTCGAAGAGCCCGAGCCTCCAGAGGAAGGCCCGGAGGACCCGGAAGACGATGATCCTGTGGATGACGACCCCGTCGACCCCGGCGGTGGTGGCGGCGGGGGCGGCGGCTTCGTCGACGACCAACAGCCGGGGTCGCTCGAACTCGACGCGACGGCGACCGAGACGGTGACGCCGTCGCTCGACCTCGAAACGGATCAGCGCGTCGCCACGACGGAGTCGGTCGAGAACGTCGAGTCGATCGCCTTCGACACGACGGACCAGATCGGCGAGGTCACCGTTACCGACGTCGATCCGGAGACCACCGATGTCGATCCGCCGGGAGGAACGGTCACGCTCCAAGAGATCGCCGTGCCCGACGACGCGACCGATCAGTCGGCGACGATCCGCTTCCGCGTCTCGGCCGAGCGCCTCGACGCGGTCGGTGCGCCGGCCGAGGATCTCTCGGCCGTCCGCCTGACCGACGACGGCTGGGAGACGCTGGAGACGAGCGTCGCCGAGGAGACCGACGAGGCGGTCACGCTCGAAGCGCAGACGCCGGGCTTCTCGGTGTTCGCGGTGAACGCCGTGGGCCAGCCCGACGCGACCGCCGCGGTCGATCCCGGCACCGCGACCGCCGGCGAGTCGGTGACGCTGGACGGCAGCGGGTCGACCACGGAGTACGGCGAGATCGCTTCTTACGAGTGGTCTGTCGCCGATCAGACGCTCACCGGCGAGACGGCGAGCGCGACGCTCGACGAGGCCGGCGAGTACGCGGTCGAGTTGACGGTGACGAACGACGCGGGCGAGACCGACACCGCGACCGCGACGCTCACCGTCGAAGCCGCGGACGACGCGACCGCGGACGGTGCGGACGGTGCCGACGGGGCCGACGACGCCCCCGACGAGGAGCCGGCCGGTCTCGGAGTCACCGTGGTCGTCCTGCTCGTCGCGGTCGCGATACTCGCGGCCGCGGCCGTGGTCTTAGCCCGCCGAGAGGAGTAACCCCTCTCGGCCGCCCATCGTTCGGCCCGGCCGGACACCTCTGTTCGCCCGCGCGGGAAGCGATAACAACCGTACGATTTAATCTAAGAGAACGAATATGTCCACTCAGCTACCGATGACGGGTTCCACGCCCTCAAACGAACCGACGAAATCGACCGACAGAGACGGGCGAGTCGCCGGGATCGCCCGTACGCTCCGGGATCGGATTCGGATAACGGACCGACGACTCCTCGCCGTCGCGACCGTCCTCGTCGCGCTGCTCGTGACGACGGCGGCGATCCCTGGCGTCGCCGTCGGTCAGGAGGCGGTCCCAGCCTCCTACTACGGGAGCGTCACGGTGAACGGCGACGACGCACCGGAAGGCACCGAGATCGAGGCCGTCGTCGACGGCACGGTGTACGACACGATCACCGTCGAGGAGGCGGGCTCGTTCGGCGGCTCCGGGCCCTTCGAGGAGAAGCTCGTCGTCGAGGAGCCCTCGTCGGGAGACACCGTCACCTTCCGCGTCGGCGACGTCACCGCCGACACGACCGCGACGTGGGAAGCCGGTGACGTGCGCGAACTGAGCCTCTCGTTCAGCGGTGTCGAGAATCCCGCCGAAGGCGGCGGAAGCGATGGCAGTGACGGGAGTGACGGGAGTGACGGAAGCGATGGCAGTGACGGTGGTGACGGAAGCGATGGCAGTGACGGTGGTGCCGGCGGGGGCGGTGGGGGCGGCGGAGGCGGCGGCGGTGCGGCTCCCGTCGGCGACACCGACGACGGAGCGGCCGACGATGCGATCGTCCAGAGCGCCGAGGCGGCGATCGAACCCGCTGCCGAGGGTGAGGGCGCGACCGCGACGTTCGAGTCGGGAGCGCCGGTCGAGTCGATCGCCTTCGAGAGCGCAGACGTCGACGGCTCCGTCGACGTGACGACCCAGGAGTCGACGCCGGCGGACGCCGACCCGTCACCCGGAACCGCCGTGCAGGTCGCCGATATCACCGTTCCGGACTCGGCCGCCGACGCGTCCGCGACGATCCGCATGACGGTCTCTGCCGACCGGCTCAGCGCGGTCGACGCGACGGCCGAGCAACTTCAGGTTACGCGCTTCGCCGACGGCGAGTGGCAGTCCCTCGACACGAGCGTCGTCGACGAGTCGGGCGACGGCGTCGTCCTCGAAGCACGGACGCCCGGGTTCTCGTACTTCGCGGTCAACGCGGTGAGCGAACCCGAGGCGACGGCGGCGGTGGAACCGACGACGGTGCCGGCCGGCGAATCGGTGACGCTCGACGGGTCCGAATCGACGACCGAGCACGGCGATATCGTCTCCTACGAATGGTCGGTCGCCGATCAGACGCTCACCGGTGAGACGGCGAGCGCGACGCTCGACGAGGCAGGTGAGCACGTGGTCGAGCTGACGGTGACGAACGACGCGGGCGAGACCGACACCGCGACCGCGACCCTCACCGTCGATTCGACCGCCACCGGCGACGGTGCGGACGGCGGTGACGGGACGGCCGACGGCGCGGACGACACGGACGAGGAGCCGGCCGGGCTCGGTCTCCCCGCGATCGGCGGATTGGTAGCTCTGGTGGTCGTCGTCGCGGCCGCGGTCGCGGTTCGTCGCCGCGGTTCCGACGATACCGACCCGCTCCGGTAACGGACCGGTCGATCCGCGATCGATATCGCTCGCTCCCACTGTCGGTTTCGCGATCCGGTGATTCTCTCCGTTTTGCCCTCTGAGTTTCTCCTGTTGATAATTTGCGGCGAACGCCTATACCCGGGCTTCGACTACATCCGTTCGTGGTGGGAACGAACGTCGACGGGATGGCACCCGACGCGTCGAAGAGCGAGCGCGACGCGACGCGGAACACGAGTGTGGGTCGGTCGCGCGTCCTCGTCGAGGCGCTCGCGCTCCTCGCCGTGCCGGCGCTCCTCGTCGCGGTGTTCCTGCTCCCCGAGGCGACCAAACGGGCTGCGGCCTTCTCCTACGCGGACCCGACGCTCGCGACGGCGGTCACGGCGCACTACGTCCACCTGACGGTCCCGCACCTCGTCGGGAACGTCCTCGGGTTCGCGCTCCTCGCGGGGACCGCCTACGGGCTCAGCGTCGCGAGCGGTCGACGCCGCCTGTTCGTCGTCTCGACGCTCACGTTCCTGTTCGCCTTCCCGGTCGCCCTCTCGGGACTGAACCTCGCGATCCCCCGCGACGCGATCGGCTACGGCTTCTCGGGGATCAACATGGCGTTTCTCGGCTACGTCGCGGTCGCGCTCCCGATCGCGGTGGGCGAGCGGGTCGGCCTCGCGCGCGACCGATACCTCCCGCCCGTGTTCTTCCTCTCCGCGGGATACATCGCGCTCATCGCGCTGCCGGCGGGCGCCGCGTCGCTCGGCTTCGCCGCGGCGAGCGTCGCCGTCGCGCTTCCGTACGGTCGCCACGTCCGCCGCGGGTCGCTCCGCGAGGCGCGTCGCGTCGTCGCTCGGATCCTGGCCACGCCCAGGTACGGCGAGCTCGTCGCGGTCGCGACGGTCGTGCTCGTCGGCTACCCGCTCGTCGGCTTCCCGGCCGTGAGCCCGACCGGGATCCGGGTGAACGTCTACATCCACTTCCTGGGCTACGCGCTCGGGTTCCTCGTCGTCTACATCTCGCTGTTCGTCGACTGAGACGGCCCGTCTGTCCCCCTCGATGGCCGCGCCGTCGTCCCCGGTCACCGTGAGCGGCCGGTCTCCCGGCGAACGAGCTATACGTTCGACGCACGTAGCGAGCCGTGACCGGCACGAGGCCGGAAGAGGGAATTCAACGATGGACCTGCGATCGCTGGCCGGATCCGGCGTCACGGCGATTCTCGTCGTCCTCGTGGTCGCCATGCTGGTCGGCCAGCAGCTCGGCCAGCCGATCGTTCTCGGGTTCGTCCTGACGGGGAGCATGAACGCCGAGCCGGCGAACATGGCGCCCGGCGACGGGTTCGTCGCCGTCCCGCCGGCGATCGCCGGCGACGTCGAGGAAGGCGACGTCGTGACGTTCGACGCCCAGGAGCTCCAGGGCGGCGGGCTGACGACGCATCGGGTCGTCGAGGAGACCGATCAAGGGTACGTCACGCGCGGCGACGCCAACCCCTTCACCGACCAAGACGGGCCCGAGCCCCCGGTTCAAGAGTCGCAGATCAAAGCCGTGGCGCTCCAGCTCGGCGGTGACACGGTCGTCATCCCCAACATCGGTCTCGCCGTCCTCGCGATGCAGGACGCGTTCGGGTTCGCGGCGACGTTCCTCTCCGCGATCCCGGGACTCGGGGGGATCGCCGAGGGCAACGTCGGCTCGTCGATGGTCCTCGTCGGGCTGTTGCTCTTGGGCTACAGCCTCGTCGCCGAGGCCGTCGGCGGGTCGAACCGCCGCTCGGGGCGAGACGACCGCTCCAGGGACCGCGGCGGCAAGACGAGCGCGGTCCTCGTGCTCCTCGCAATCCTGCTTCTCATCACCGTCCCGGCGACGGCGAGCATGGTGATCCCCTCGGGGACGAACGACATCACGATCGTGAGTTCGCAGACGGCGAGCTCGAACCCGACCGTCATCGAGCGCGGCGGGTCGGTGGAGTACACGTACAACTTCACCAACGACGGGTTCATCCCCCGGATCGCGACCGTCGACGCGGCCAGCACGGGCGTCGACGTCGCTCAGAGCTCGCTCGCCGCGCCCCGCGGCGAGACGGCGTCGACGACCGTCACGCTTCACGCTCCCGAGGAGACCGGCGCGTACGTCAGGTCCGTCTCGGAGTGGCAGTACGTGCAGTTCCTCCCGGCGCCGGTCATCCTCTCGCTGCACGCGATTCACCCGTTCGTCGCCGTCGCGGCGATAAACGCCGTGATAATCGTCTTCGTCACGGCGGTGTACGTGCTCGCGGTCGGGCTCGAACCGTTCCGGTTCCGCGACCGCGGTCGGGAGCTGTCGCTGTCCCAGCGGGTCCGGCGGACGATCCGCAAATGGTGGTGAGTCGGGACTTAGAGGGTATCCGGTCGTTCACGCCCCCACGATGAGTCGGACGTTCCACCCGGTGAGCAGCAGTCCGATTCCGGTCGCGACGACCGGCGGCCAGTAGTACGAGAACGGCTCTCGCTGCCGGGCCCCCTGCACGCTGACCGAGACCAACACGAGTAACACGATCAGCTTCAACAGCAGGAAGCCCGGGAGACCCGCGGACGAGAGCAGCGTCCCGACGACCGGGTTCGCCTCGATGAGTCCGGGGACCGCAACCGTGGCGTACAGCGTCGAGAGCACGTCGCCGACGCCGTACGTCAGCGCGGCCGCGAGCCAGAGCGCGTAGAACTCCGTCGAGCGGGTCCGGTACAGCGGCGGCCCCGCGGGGACGCCCGCTGTCGAGGCGTCGTCGACGCCGGACGCCGCGTCCGCGTCGACCGCGTCGCCTTCGGCCCCCGCGACCGGGTCGTCGATCTCCGCGAGCAGCGTGTCGATCTGTCGGCGTCGGGCGGCGATCTCGCCGGTCAGTTCCCGGTAGCGCTCGTCGTCCGCCAAGTCGGCCTCGTCCCGTCGCTCCTCGATCCGTCGGCGTCGAGCCACCAGAGAGAGGTACGTCTCGACAGTGCGCTCCACCGCGCCGTGGTCGACGAGCCGCGTGACGCTCTCGCGGAGCTCGTCGCGGGTGAGCGGCCGCGGGACGTACTCGTCGATATCGAGCCGATGGACACCGTCGCTGACGCTCACGCCAGAGAGAAGCCCGATCTGACAGTCCGGTCGACGGGCGCGGATTCGCCCGAGCAGCTCCTCGGCCGACGGGTCGGCGAGGTCGCCATCGAGGAGCACCACGTCGACCTCACCGTCGAGCGCGTCGAGCGCGCGCTCGCCGTCGGCAGCGGTTCGAACCGCGTACCCCTCCAGCCAGTCGGCGTACTCCGCGGCCTGCTCGCCGTCGTCTTCGACTATCAGAATCGTCGCGTCGGTGTCGCGGGGCATCGAAAGCCGTGTCCCGCTCTTCTGTCGTCGAGGTGAAAAGGACGAGGGAACCGGTCAACGAGCGGTTGGCCCACTGACAGCCGACGCCGCTACCCGTTTCCGTTTCCTGGCGACTCGAAGCCGGTCTGTGGGAGGGAAAACTCTCCGTCCGTCGTGAGGATCGTGAGATCGAGTTCACCGTCCTGCGACGGATCGTTTTTGAATGTCTCGATCGTGTACGCTGCGGTCGAGCCGGACGTGAGCTCATAGTTCTCGTGCGTGACATCCGAACGGACTTTTAGATTACCAGTGTCGTTTCCACTCACGGTCGGTTCGCCGGACGGATTGATCTCGAACCCCTCGAACGTCACCGAGTCGAGGGTATCAATGTCAATGTTGAAGCCACTGACTGTCTTCTTACTGCCCGTGTTTTCAATCGTGAAGGTCAAGCTCTTGGGTGGCGTGCTCGGTGGTTTTCGGTTCGGCCCCTCAGCATAGTCGAAAGGCGGCGATCCGGCTCCGCCGTCACCACCGTCGCCGCCGTCACCACCGTCACCGTCGCCGACCCCGCCCGTATCGGCGATGATCGTCAGCGTAATCTCCGGGTCACCGGTAATTTCGTGTATGTTGTCGGTCAGGTCGACTTTGATCCCGAACGGGATCGCCTCGCCGGGGGAGAGCTCATTGTTGTCTGCCCCGCCCGCGCTGCTCTCCCCAAGGAGGTTCGTATCGCGGTTCGCATCAATCGTCGCATCACCGGAGACGATATGCAGGGCGTCTTCGATATCTTCGCTCGATTGGTCGTCGACCGTGACATCAAATTCGAAGCGAAGCCTGGTGACGGTCTGCGTCCCGTTGTTCCGGACGTTGACAAGCTCCGCAAACGTCGTCTTGGACCTAGCAACGAGGTCGAAATCGATCGTTCCGTCGGTCTGTCTGACGTGGTCTTCGTCAAGAATTTCGAATCCGAGGAGGGCGTCGGAGTCCGGAGCGGTCTTCAACGAGATCGACCGCTCGGCCTCGACCGTGTCGAACGCGCCCGTTCCAAGAACCGCGCCGCTGCCGGCGAGAAGCGTGCCGAGCGTAATGACGGTTGCGCGCCTGGTTGGCATTGAAGCAGTTTGGTAACGGTCGGTAGCAGATTTATTTGCGGCTTGTCAGTCTAGCTGCTTGCCGCTTCAGCTCTGATCGTTAGCGTGAAATCGTCCCCTGAATCGAGTTCGGTTGTACCACTATTGAGAAGATCGACTTGTAAACCGAACGTCGCAGTGTCTCCGATGCCGATATTGGAGCTCAGCACGTCGCCGCTGCTGTATTCGCTATTACCACTAGTAGTATCCGTTTGGACATTCCCCTTATACACAACACTGAGCACGTCTTGATCATCACCGTTGTTATCCACAATCTCGAACTCCAACGTTCCCACAGGCTGTGTCCCGTTATTGGTTATCTGCACTAGCTCGTCGAAGGTCGTAATCGCATTCTGATTGAGCCCGGTCGCATTACTATTGCCGCTTGTATTGTCGAGATTAATCTCGATTTGACCGTCGGTGGGAATGCTAACGTACGGGTTGTCGTTAGCCGCTTCGAACGCTAACAACGCATCTGCGTCGCCAGCGGTCTGGACGGACACTGTCCGATTTGCCTCCACCGAAGTGAACGCGCCCGTACCGAGGAGCGCGCCGCCGCCTGCAACCAAGCTGCCCAGTCCGATCAGGACGTTGCGTCTGTTTGCCATATACCCCACATACGTTCCCACCCACTTTGTATTGAGTCGCTTGAACGGCTACACGCACCGCCTGAACGAGAGTATCGGCGAGCTTGAAACCCTTCACTCGGACTGGCGGCCGGCCAGGGACGCCCGTCGTACCGCGAAAGCCCGTCAATACAAAGCCGTCGAGCGACGAAGGGGTGGTACGAAGCGCGATCCGCGCCTCGAACGACGATGCCCACACGACGACAGACCGCGTTCGCTCTCGGTTCGATGGCGCTCGGCAGCGCCGTCGTTAGCTCGGCCTCGTTCCTCTCCGACACGGCCGCGGCCGCGGATCTTCGGATCGTGGTCACCTCGGAACTGACGCTCACGCCCGGTCCCGCGGGCGAGAAGTACGTGCAGACCGGCGACAACGGTAAACTCGAGATCGTAATAAAAGAACTGAACCAGCGGTCGATCTCGCGATTCGATGAACTTGTCAGGGTGACGAACAACGGCGACGTGCCGTACGACAGGCTCGAATTCTCGTTCTCGGCGACCGGCGACGACCCTGACCCCGCAAGCGCCGCGGTCGCGGAGACGCTCCGCGTGGTCTCCGGCGACGACGTGTCGACGGAGACGGATCAGGGACGGACGACGCTCCTCGCAGACGACGAGACGTTCGACGCCGGCGACGCGGTCACGTTCGGCATCGTGATCGACCTGATCGCCGACGATTCGTCTGACGACCTCGAAGAACTCTCCGACCCGCCGAGCGTCAGGTTGGACATCGCCGCCGAAACCCACGAGGAGTGATCGGCGGCCGAAGAGTTGCCGACGAACCTGTCGACTGAACTGTGAGAACACGTACCGTAACCGATCGGCTCAAGAGAGTTTCTGGCCTCGGTCTGCTAATTTCGAGACTTCCTCTCGCACGGTCAAGCTCAGCCTGAAACGAATTTCGGAGTGCCCCTACGGTTCAGGCTGCCCCTTCGAACGTTTCAGGTAACACAATACTAAGTGGATATCTCTACAAGGAGCGAATAGGAGGAATTCAGATGGTCAAACGACGCAGTATGGTAATTGGTCTCGGGGCGTTGGCAACGGGGAGCGGTGCGATGTTCTCTTCGGCGGCATTCGCGAACTCCGCGGCATCGAGTGCGGACCTGCGGGTGGTCGTCGAAGAATCGCTCAACTTCCGACCGAATCCAGACGCAGCGGAAAACAACGATAACGTACTCGGACCCGACGACTTGGGTGACGACGGTGGGTTCTTCGACGGAAACGACCTCGACGACAGCGAGGAGGGGGCGTTCGCCGACAACGACCCGCCGCTCGCCGCGACGAACGGCGAGGCGAACGAGGACCTCGAACTGTCCGCCGTCGCCGGGCTCGGTGATGTCGCAACCTTCGAAGAGCTGTTTATCCTCGAAAACAACTCGACGGAGACCGTTAACGTCGGCATCGCGTACGACCGCGGGGACAGCAACTTCGACACGGACAGCGCCGCGGCGGGACAGTACGGGGACGATATCGGCGTGAACGAGAACTCCGGCCTCACCCCGGCCATCCCCCGCGGTTCGTATCAGTTCAGCGTGAACAGCTTCGAAGACAACAGCGGGATAGACGACGAAGACTTCTATGCTGATAACCAACTCAGCAACGTTATCTCACCAGCGGAAAATGGCACTCTCCCGGCTGATGGTAGCCCTGGTAGCGAATCCAGTAATAGCAACGCAATCTTCGTCGGTGATGACACTACTATCTCGGCACCGCAGGACCGACCGGCCGACGCGATCACCCTCTCTCCGGGAGCGAGCGTGACGATCGATCTTAACGTTGATCTCGACTACGACACCGCTGTCCGAGACGCCATTCGAGAGCAGGCGGACATCGAGTTCGACGGATTCGGAACGACGCGCGACACTGTCGATCTCTTAGACGGGATCACGGTCGGGACGCTGACCGATGACGCGGGCAGTTCGTCCGGCAACGAATAACTCTGCTCGCCAATGACGGATCCGGGACCGCTGCCGAATCGGCGATCGATCGTCGTGTCCACCGGATCTGTTGTCCCGATAACCCTCGCTGGCTGTCTCTCCGATATTCCGGTAGGCTCCGGCAAGAGCGGATCGAGTGAGACGGCCCGGCGACGAGAAGTCGTCACGACGTATGACGAAGCACTCGTGGCTCGCAACGACGCGACGACGACCCGAGACGAAGGGGTCACCGCGTTCAACGACCGGAACTACACCGAGGCGATCGATCCCCTCGAAACTGCCCTCTCCGGTTACGAAGACGCCGAAGACGGATTTGCGGAGGCCGCCGGCCTCGCGGCCGAAATCGACGAGGAATCGGCGGCCGACATCTGCGAGACCGCCGTCGACGAGACCGCGATCCAGGCCGACGCGACGAGCGCCGCGCTCTCGGCCGCGCGGGCCGCCAGGAACGACGCCGACGCCGAAACGATCAACGGGCACATCGAGACGTTTCGGTCGTTTCGCGAGGACGCCGAAGCAATTACCGTCGCGGACGCCGACGCGGTCGCGAGCGCGCTCGGACTCGACTGAGTCCGACCGGAGACCCGAATAATTATACTGACGCAAATTAATTCATGTTGTCGTATGTGTGGGAGCAGACAGCGACCCCCGGGACGCGGAGACGACGCGTCTCCGGGCGGCTCTCTGCCGCTCGATGCGCCATGAGGGGGGTGATGGCGGCGGCTCGGGCAGCGACGGTTCGGACGACGCCGACGGGGATCTCTCGACTGACGACCGGCGCGACCGCGACGCTCGACTCGGGGCGACGGCGACGATTTTCGGGGGTGGCGTGACGATGTCGCTCACCGACCAGCGCGAGTACACGTCTCCGGAGAAAGACGAACTCTACGACCTGTTGAGCAACCACCGTCGGCGGTACGTGATCCACTTCTGCAAGCAGGCCGACGAACCGCTCACGCTCTCCGACCTCGCCGAGCGGGTGGCCGCCCGCGAGCAGGACAAGTCCGTCCCCGAACTCACCTCCGCCGAGCGCAAGCGCGTGTACACCTCGCTCCAGCAGACCCACCTCGACCGGCTGGCCGACGCCGGGATGATCGAGTACGACGGCGACGAGGTCGAGCTCACCGAGGAGGCCGCGACGCTCGACGTTTACCTCGACGTCGTCCCGGAGGGGTCGATCCCGTGGGGGGTCTACTACCTGGGGCTCTCGCTGTTGTCCGTCGTCGTCCTCGGCGGCGTCTGGATCGGGTTCGTTCCCACGGAACCGATCCCGGAACTCGGCTGGGCGGCGATCGTCCTCGCGGCGTTCCTCGTCTCCTCGGTCGCGCAGGTGATCCAGAACCGCCGGTACCGGCTCGGCGACATCGACGAGCCGCCGTGAGACGACCGAACATCGACATAGACCGAACGTCGAACGCGCAGGCGAAACGTGGCCGCAGGGAGCGCTTCCTCCATTCAAACGGACGTTCAAGCATCCCCATCCCGCGGTCAGGCGGAGAAATACTAAACCGCCGGAGCGTCAACTTCTGACAGACGCGGACGAACCGCAACACACTGCTCATGGGACGGAAACGAAGCCGAGACCGCGGTCGGTCAAGCGGCGGCGTGAGCCGCCGCGCCCTCCTCGGCATCCTCCTTGCCGGCGGCGCTGGCGCCGCCGGAATTCAAGAGACCGGCGCCTTCTCGTCGGTGACCGGAGACCGACAGTTCAGCGTCCAGACGGCCGAGGACGCCGACGCGCTGCTCGGCGTACAGCCGCGCGAGGCCACGGGTGACGACGGCGAGTCGGTGTCCCTGTTCACTCTGACGAATCGCTTCGACGGACCGCTCACGCTCGATCGCGTGTCGGTCGTCTCGTCAGGGGGACTGGGGATCGGCCGCGGCGACATCACCGTGTCGAGCCAGGCCTTCGACTCGGGTGAACAGACCCTCGACCCGGGCGAACAGGCCGATATCGAGGCGACGCTGTCCTGTGGGTCGGCGGTCACCGACGGGGTCACGGTCGAAATCAGCGCGTCGAGTCCAAGTGAATCCATCGAGCTAACCCGGTCGACGACCGCCACCTGTGAGACGAGCGGTGGGGCATGCCTCACCGGGACCGACATCGAGCGAGAAGACGAAACGATCCCCTGTATCGATATCGGCGTTCGGGGCCGCAAGACGAATGTGTCGATCGATCTGTCGAACGTAACCGTCACGGGCAGCGTACGGGTCGAGGTCCGCGGTGCCGGGAACTCAGAGATCGAAATCGATATCGAGAATACCACCATTCGCGGTGACCTCATCGTCGATGTCCGCGGGGAGGGGGGCGCTGACATCGATATCGAACTCGAAGGGAATGCGATCGAGGGTACCGTCGAGGTTCCCGGCCACGATGACGACGACATCGGGAACGGCTCAGGGGCTCAAAACGGCGATGACGGTGATGATGGCGATGGCGGCGACGACGATGATGACGGCGATGATGGCGATGACGACTGATTAGCGAATACGTGCTGTCGCACTCAGGCCGCTCGTCGCGGCTCGCTGGCCTGGCCTCCCGTGACTTTCGGCCCGAAACCGGTCAGGCGTCGAACTGACCGAACTCGTCCATCGTCATGTCCGCGGAACTGATGAGCCAGTCCTCGGCGGGCGAGTCCGGCCGCACGTACACGTAGACGTAGTCGCCGTCGAGGACCGTGCTCACGCCGAGCTGCTCGTCTTTGATCACGCGCTTGTTCGTGTCGATGGCGACGTCGACGAGCCCCTCCAGGTCGTCGACGAGGATCGTCGCCTCGTAGTCGCGCTCGGAGGGGAACGTCCCGCGCGTGATCCACTCGGAGAACTCCTGTTCCTGTTGGTAGGTCTCTAGGAGCTCGCGGTCCCGCCGTGACAGCCGGATGTATCCGGTCCGCCGAGCGGCGAGGAGTCCCCCCACCCCGCCGACGCCGAGCAGCAGGACCGCGAGGGAGCCGACCGCCTCGACCGCGCTCGGCTCCGCCGTCCGCTCGACCGTCTCCGTCCGCTCGCCCGGTTCGTCGACGGTCTGTATCTCGAGCACGCGGAACGTCTGCGGGTTCACCGTGATCGGCATCGTGCTCTCGTAGGTGTTCTCCACGGGTTGCCCGCCTAACGTTCCCTCGACGTTCGAGGTCGAGATAATTCGGATCTCGATGCTGCCCGCGGTCCCCAGCTCCTGTTCGACGGTGTTGATCGTCTCGAACACCGAGTCGATCTCGATCGTCGCGTTGACCGTGTGCGGATCCTCGGCGGTGACTCCGCGCTCGCTCTCGCTGGCGAGCGGCTCGGAGTACTCCCACAGCACCGTGTCGCCCTCGGTCCCGCGGTACTGGAGCCGCATGTCCGTCGTCACGTTCACGCGCCCCTCCTCTGCGGTGTGCTCGTACCTGTACGAGACGTCCAACTCCCGCGAGAGGCTCACGTAGTACACCGGTCGGTTCCGGACCCGCTCGCCCTCGTCGAACACGAGCGACTCGTTCGTGATCAGCGCGCTGTGGTCGTACGCCGTCGACTCGGACCACTGCTCGACGACGACCTCGTTCCGCTCGACGTCCGGGGAGGCGTGCACTTGGTAGCTCCACCACCCGCCGACCGCCGCCAGGATAACGACGGCGAGCACGAACACCGCGAACCACTCGTCGAGCAGCGCGCGAATCCGGATCGATCGGTCGAGTTCGCTCACGGTTCGCGCTCCGGAATCACTCGACGGTCATCCCCGTGGAGTCGATCGAGACGACCTCGTCGAAGAGGGGTTTGAGCGTGTTGATCTCCTGCTGGTCGCCGGCCAGCGGGTCGACGTGGAAGTGCGCCACCGCGTCGCCGCGACGAAGCGTTCTGAGCAGCACGTGCAGGAACCGGAACGTGCGCTTCACGTCTCTGTAATTCAACAGCACGTTGATCGAGTCGTAACAGAAGCTGATCGCCCCGTCGGCGTCGGACCACTCGTTGATCGTCCCGGACACGACGATACCGAGTCGCGTGATGTCGTTCGGATTGTTGATTTTGACGGTCTCGACCCCGTCCAGCGACGCCGGCACGTCCTGTGCGTACCCGACGGTGACCAGCTTCGTCCGCGCGGCCTCTGTCGCGATCCGACGGAGCTCCTCCGGGTCCATCCGCTGGTATCGCACGAGGAGCACGGACGGCTCCGAGCGGTCGAGGTCGTCGCACAGGAGGCGCTGACAGGTCGTTCTCGTCCGGTCGTCGCGCGACCCCGACTCGACGAGTATCGCCGTTCCGGGCGACGGATCGACGCCGTGATCCGGTTCGTCCGCGACGGGCTCCGTCGACGCGTCGGCGATCCCTCGCCCGGTCGACGAAGCGGCGTCGACACCGCCTGCCGGTCCGCCGTCGGACGACGAGTCGGCCGGCGTTTCGGTCGGGGACGCCCCCGAGTCCCAGATCCGTTCCTTCCGTTCGCGTCGGCCGCTCGCCTCCTGTTCGGACCGGTCGGACGCGGACTCCGTGTCGTCCGTTTCGGCGGCAGCCGTCGAGCCGACCGCGGACGCCTCCGGAGACTCCCTTCTCGCCTCGTCTCTCGTCGTCCCTGTTCCATTGGTCGCGGTCGGCTCGGACTCCGTCGCGTCCGGTTCCGTGCTTCCCTTCGTCTCTCCCGCCGCCTCGCCGTCTCCGGTGTCGACCCACTCCCACGAGTCGCTCGGCTGCGTCTCGTCCTCGGCGTCGGCCCTGTCCCCATCGGTCCGTCGCGAGAGTTCGGGCTCGACGTCCGCTAGCGTCGGATCGCGGCCGTCGCTCGCATCTCCCGTTGCGCCGACTCGTTCGTCGCTCGCGTCCCCCGCTGCGCCGATGCGGTCGTCGACGCCCGTTTCAGCGCCGCTCTCGGCGGCGCTCTCTCGTTTTCTCGCTTCGTCGTCGAGCCGGGACGCCAGCTCTCGGAACCTCGACGGTCGTCGAGCGTCCGATCGCTCGTCCGCGTTCGTCTCGTCTACCTCTCTGTCACTCATGCGTTGCTCGGGGCGCGGCGACGCCCGATCGGTCGCGCGGTATCGCCGGCTTCGCTCGTCGATCTCGGTCGTCCACGCCGGTTCGTACGGGCGCGACTCGTCGACCGCCGTTTATTTCGGACGCGCCGAGGTTGGTGTTACGATAATCCACTCTTGAAGCGTTTTCGCGGCTGTACTTTCCTCACATCTCGTCATTTCAGAGTATAAAACTGTCGCACGGAGTGTCAGACGGACGTGCACACAAAAGTTAACTGAGCTACCCACTAACATTCTACCCGTGTCGGACCCGTTTGACCCAGACAGCGACCTGTCCGTCGACGCCGAGACCTTCCAGCAGTGGGTCTCGCACACCGCCAACTCCCGCGGCGTCGACGAACACGAGCTGTTGAACCAGCTGGTATCCGCCTTCTGGGTCCTCGACGAGATGAGCGACGTCGCCGCGAACGCCGACGAGGGCGTGTCTCCGAACATCGACGACGCGTGGGCCGACCGGTCACGCACCGCCGATCGGGGAGACCAGACGCCGTCTGACGCCCGCTCGGACCGGAATCTCAATACCAACCCGAACTCCGACGCCGACCCGAACCCCGACGACCGGTCGGACCCCAAGGCCGCCGCGGCCGAACCGTTCTCCGACGCTGACTCCGCCAGTGAGACGGACATCGGGGAGGAGATCGACGAGCTGCGACAGTCGCTACGGACCGAAATGGACCCCCTTCGGACGGTGACGGAGCTCCGTCGACAGGTCGCGGACCTGTCGCTCGACGTCGAGCAGCAGCGCTCCCGTCAGGAGGAGTTTACCGACCGGCTCTCCGACGACATCACTCGGCTTCACCGGCGGATCGAGAACATCGACGCCGGGACGGACGAGGCCGACGGCGAACTCCGCGACACCGTCACCGACCTCCGGCGGAGCGTCGCCGAAATCGAGTCGACGCACGACGAGTTCGAGGCGTGGATCGACGACGAATTCGACGAGATCGAGGGGCTCTTCGACCGGCTCATCGAGACGACGCAACGGCTCGACGCGCAGCTCGGCGAGGTCGAAGAGACGGTCGAGACCGTCGCACAGGCCGAGCGGACGCGCGCCGACCTCGCCGACCTCCGCCGGGAGGCCCAGCGGTCGAACGTCGACAGCGGACGGTGCGAGAGCTGCGACGTTCGCGTCGACCTGTCGATGCTCACCGAACCCGCCTGTCCCTCCTGCGAAGAGACCTTCACCGGCGTGGCGGCGGGCAGTTCCTGGAATCCGTTCTCCGATCCGACCCTTCGTACCCGATCTCGGTCGGCGGATCCCGTCCCGCCGACGGACTCCGAGTTTTCGCCTCCCGAGTGAGACCACCGGTCCTTCGAAGTCCTTTATCGCTGTCGGCTCTGAGCGCTTGACTGTCAGATACTGGCACACAAATTTATGTAGGTTGAAACTATTCCTCACGACAAAGGATGTCGACGCAGCGGGCCGACTCGGACGGCGACGCGGAGCCGGTCGACTGTCGACGCCGAGACCGATACGTCCTCGGCGAAACCGGATCCGCGGCGGGGCGACAGTCCGAGCGACGGCGTCAATCGACGCCGACGGCGTCGTCCGGGTCGGCCGCGTCGTCCGCCCGATACGGTCGGAGTACCCTTTCCGTGTCCGGATTGGCGCTCCTGACGGTCACGAAACTGTCGGACGCGCTGACGACCGGGATCGGTCTGGTACACCTCCCGGGCGTCTACGAGGCGAACCCGGTCGTCGCGTCACTCTTCCGCGAGGTGGGAGTCACTATCGGGCTCGCGGTGGCCTCGGCCGCGATCATCGCGGGCGTCACCCTCGTCGTGGAGATCAGTTCGGTGCTCGTCTCTGTGCGGCGGCGAGACGGTCACCTGGCCCCCGTCGTTCGGCTCGTCGGCTACGGTGTCCCCTCGGTGTGTTTCGCGATCGTTTCGATCCACAACGCGGGCGTCCTTGTCTCCGGGCTCCAGATGGGCGCCGCCGTTCCGTGGTAGCCGCACTCGGAGTCGTCTCCGTGCCGGAGGGCTCCGCGAACGGCGCGGGCGGGTCCGGCGGTCGGTCAGGGAAAGTAACCTACTTGAGTGCGGGTGGATAACCATTGTTTGGAGTCCCGTGGTGTAGTGGCCAATCATAATGGCCTTTGGAGGGAGTTCGTCCGCGTCTGCGACCGAGCCGCAATCTCGGGCCGTCTCCTCGGAGACGCTTGTCGGACGCCCGAAGCTAGCCATTGACGGCGGTTCGAATCCGCCCGGGACTACTTTCGAACGGGTAGTTCGGCAAAGTCACAAGCCGCGGCGAAAGCGTCGACTGACCGCGCTGACCGGGTCGGCCGAGGGAGGTGGTTCGAGACCCGCGCCGGTCGCCGACATGTGTGTCATTTTTTATCACCCGGTTCCTGCAGTAGCGTATGGACCGCACGCAGTACCGCGACGCCGTCGTCGAGAACCGCCGGAAACACGGCTTCGAGCCGGTCGACGAGCACACGAACGGGTTCGACCCGATATGGGAGCGCCGCGACGACGACGACTCGATCGGGGCGGTCGCCGTCCTCGCGACGCTCGTCGACGACGAGTCGGACCCCACTCCGGAGGACCTCGTCGCGACCGCCGACTCGTTCCGCGACGTGCTCGTCGACCGCGTCGACGACCGCCACGAGTCCACGACGCCGCTCGGCTACGTCGTCTTCGCCGTCAGCGACCCCGACCCGGCGCTCGTCGACGCGGCGCGCTCCTATACGGTCGCCCGCCGCCGGACCAACGTCTTCCCCATCGTGTACGACGCCGAGGCGGAGACGCTCCACCGACACGAGGTGCCGCGGCTGAAGGGACGAGGTATCTACCGCCGACAGGCAGAGGACGCTGATCGGCTGTTCGACGTGTGAGCGGCGAGCGATTTCGGGGCCGACTGCGGATCGGGGGGTGAACACTCCCAAAGCCCCAGCCGCTCGGCTATGCGTATTTGAATGATGATTGGGGGTGAACACTCCCAAAGCCCCAGCCGCGAGGACTCGATGCGCTCGCCGCGGTCCTCAGTCGCTCGTTTCACTCGCTCCTTGCGGTCCTTTCGTCGCGCGTCTTCGTCCTCGCGGCTGCCCATTTGAGTCCCACCCGACCGCACGGCAACCGCACCTCACACCTCCCCAGCCTCGCGGC
This sequence comes from Halorubrum sp. SD626R, assembly GCF_001261915.1. GTDB lineage: Archaea > Halobacteriota > Halobacteria > Halobacteriales > Haloferacaceae > Halorubrum. The sequence continues at coordinate 24 of NZ_CVRT01000157.1, read as the reverse complement.
TCCCTCCGGTCGCCGCGTCCCTCG
>NZ_CVRT01000156.1 GCF_001261915.1 Halorubrum sp. SD626R | reverse complement strand
CCATCACCCAGTCGACGTACCGGTTGCCGTCGGCGTCGATCACGTGGCCGCCGTCGCCGCGCTCGACGAAGAACGGGTGCGGCATCGTCGCCCGGACCGAGGAGTTGACCCCGCCCGGCATCACCGACAGCGCGCGGTCGTACAGCCCGCGGGAGCGCTCGTGGTTCATACCGATTGGTTTGGACGGCGGGATGAAAGTAGTTGCCGACCGCGCGACGAGACCGGCGGTCCGATGCCGATATCGACGGTGCCTGGCGCCGCGCCTCAGCGGCAGGGAGTCACTGAAAAAGGCGAGCCGAAGTCGACCGATCGATCCGTTTCCGCCGGGGCGTCAGCGCGGTGCCGGCTTACACCGCCTCCGGCCCGGTCGTGCCGGTGCGGACCTGTAGCGCGTCCTCGACCGGCATGACGAACACCTTGCCGTCGCCGGGCTCGCCGGTCTTGGCGGCGTCGGCGATCGCCTCCGCGACCTCGTCGGCCGGGATGTCGGCGACGACGACCTCCACCTTCACCTTCTGGTGGAGGTCGACCGTGAACTCCTCGCCGCGCCACTGGCCTTTCTTCGCGGGCTGTGAGCCGCGACCGGAGACGTTCGTCACGGTGAGCGAGGGGGCGTTGACCTCGGCGAGCGCCTGCTTGATGTCCCCGAGCTTGTCGGGGCGGACGACCGCGGTGACCATCTTGATCTGCGAGCCCGCCTCCTCGCCGCCGTCGGCGCGCGGGGAGTCGTCGGTGGTGTCGACCACGGCCGGACCGCCGTCGGTCGCGACGCGGTCGCCGCCGAACTCGGGGTAGGTCTCGACGCCGTGCTCGGAGATGTCGAGGCCCTCCTGTTCGTGTTCGGGCGTGACGCGGGCCTCGCCGGACAGCTTGAGGACGTACCAGACGACCGCGGTCGCGGTGAGCGTCCAGCCGCCGATGATGACGACGCCGGTCAGCTGGGCGATGAAGTGGGCGCCGACACCGGCGCTCAGCTCGCCGGGTGCGGCGACGAACGGGAACAGCAGCGTCCCGAGCACGCCCGCGCTGCCGTGGACCGGGAACACCGCGCAGACGTCGTCGATCTTGAGCGTGTCCGAGACGAACTCGAAGACGAGCGGGAGCTGTCCGCCGGCCAGCAGGCCGACGACCAGCGCGCCCCACCACGCCGTGGTGTCGGGGATGGCGGTGATGCCGACGAGCCCGGCCAGCAGGCCGTTAGCGACGTACAGCGTATCGACCTTGCCGGTGCGGAGCCACACGACGAGCCCGGCGCCGATCCCGCCGGCCGCCATCGCGATGGTGGTCCCCATCGCGACGAGGTTGAGCGTCAGCGTGTTGAACACGCCGCCGCTGACCACGGAGGCCGTCCCGACGTTGAAGCCGTACCAGCCGAACGCGAGGATGAGCGTTCCGAGGACGGCGAACGTGAGGGAGTGGCCGGGGATGACGTTCGTCGAGCCGTCCTCGGCGTAGCGGTCCATCCGCGGTCCGAGAACGGCCGCGGCCGTGAGGCCCGCGATCCCGCCCATCCCGTGGACGATCATGCCGCCGGCGAAGTCGTGGAACGCGGTCCCGGTCAGCTGCGCGACGAGCCCGTCGCCCGAGGCCGACCAGGTGAACGCGATGACCATCGGGTAGATCACGGCGGCGAGCAGGAACGTGTAGGTCACGTACGCGCGGAGCTTCGCGCGGCCGGCGACCGCGCCCGACACGATGGTCGCAGCCGTCATGGCGAACACCGCGCCGTAGAGCCAGTTGACGTACGGGCCGACCGCGCCGGCGTCGACGGCGAGTTCGCCGCCGGAGAACAGCGTCCCGGCGGCCGAGACGGGCCCGCCGGAGCCGCTCATGACGCTGGTGAACGCCGTGCCGATCAGGAAGAACACCGTCACCCCGACGCTCCACGTCAGGAGGTTCTTCGTCAGCTGGTTGGCGACGTTCTTCGAGCGGACCTGCCCGGCTTCGAGCATGGCGAAGCCCGCGTGCATGAAGAAGATAAGGAACGTCACCATCAGGATCCACGTCCCGTTCATCGCGGACGCGAACGTGCTCGGGTCGACCGTCGCGAGTACGCCGGCCGTCACGCTCCGACCACCTCAACTAAACATACGTCCTTCGAACAGCGCGTTTCGTCCGTGTTCATGTGTTGAATCACGTTTCGACAAGGAGTAATGGGAATATATAAACGTTTGACTTGAGTTTCACAAAAAATCTTGTTGATAATACTGTGTCTGTCAGATATAAGGACAGATACATTGTGTATAAGGGTGTATTCTCGATGGACTTTCCGCAATCCTTGCGATCGAATCTGACGAATGTTTTGTAGATTTACTGTCACTAAGCGTCGAATCGGTCGATCTCCGGGTCCGTGGCCCCGGGCGCGGTTGCTACTGGCGATTTTTGCCGAGGTGTTTTCCGGTAATACCTGCGCTATGGGCTTAAGCGACTGATTTCGGGCGTTTCGGTGGGTCCGAGAGAAAGTTTACGTTCGTCAACCGGATTCGCGCTCCGGTTTCCGCTCTGACGTCGCGCCGTCCGTTCGGGTTCCGATCGGTACCTGACGGGCGGATCGAAGGTACGGTTCGGCTACTCCGGTTTCAGCCCCTCGCCCTGCACGCGCATCACGGCCTCGCCGTCGGCGAGGTTCGGCGCGTCGACGAGCCGGACGATCCGCTTGTTACCCTTCGACTTGCGGAGGTACATGCGGAACGTGGAGGCGTGACCGAGGATATTGCCGCCGATCGCCTGCGTCGGGTCGCCGAAGTAGGAGTCGGGGTTCGACGCGACCTGGTTGGTGACGAGGATGGCGGTGTTGAACAGGTCGCCGATTCGCATCAGGTCGTGGAGGTGCTTGTTCAGCTTCTGCTGGCGGTCGGCGAGCTCGCCCCGACCGACGTACTCGGCACGGAAGTGGGCCGTCAGCGAGTCCACGCAGACGATCCGGATGGGCCACTCGCTCTCCTCGTGCTCGCCGGCGAGCTCCTTGGCCTTCTCCGCGAGCAGGATCTGGTGGTTGGAGTTGAACGCCTTCGCGACGTGGATCTGGTCTAAGAACGCCTCGATCAGCTCCTCCATCGCCGCCTCGTCGCTCGGGGTGCCCTCGATCTCGCGGCGCTCCATCTCGTCGGCGAGGATGTCGTCGTCGAGCCCGCGGACCATGTCGTCGATCCGCTCCGGGCGGAACGTGTCCTCGGAGTCGACGAAGATACACCCGCCGTCGAGGCCGCCGTGCTCCGGAGGGAGCTGGACGTTGACGGCCATCTGGTGGGTCACCTGCGACTTCCCGGACCCGAACTCGCCGTACACCTCGGTGATCGACTGCGTCTCGATCCCGCCGCCGAGCAGGTCGTCGACCTCGTCGATCTGCCAGGAGAGTTTCCCGATCTCCTCGCGGCGTTCGAGCACGGTCGCGCCCGTCTCGAAGCCGCCGACGTCGGCGGCCTCGCGGGCGGCGTTGATGATGTCGCTGGCGGACGACTCGCCGATGTCCGCGGTGTTCGACATCTCGCCGGGACTGGCGACGGCGATCGACTGGTAGCTCTCGAACCCGTTCTCGACGAGCTTGTCCGCGGTCGCTGGGCCGACTCCGGGGAGATCCTCGAGTTCGTCTTCAGGCATGTACACCACCCTTGTTCGCCATCCGGTATAAAGACTGGTTTACACCCGGGTGAAAGTGAAAGCTGCGCCGGCGACCCGCTCGGCGGTGCGTCCGCATCCTCCGTAAGAGTCCGCACGAGAACGGGCCGTCGCCCCGCGGGCGAAACTGGTCGGTCGGCGTCGCCGACGCGGCTCGCGCCGGCCGCGCGGTCAGAACCCCACGCGGCGGACGTAGCCGAGCTCGCGGATCTCGACGAGCAGTTCGCCGGGAAGCTCCGCGTCGGTGATCACGTACAGCTTCGGGTCGTCGGTGAACTCTGGGTCCTCGCTCAGCACCTGCCGGATCGAGACGCCGTGGTCGGCGAGGACGCCGGTCACCTCGGCGACGATCCCGGCCTCGTCGGCGGCGGCGACCTCGATCGTGAGGACGGTGAGGTCGAGGACCGGCGCCAGGTCCATCAGGCTCGGCACCGACGAGATGTTGGTGAAGATGCGCTTCAGCTCGGGGTCGTCCAGGATCGCGTCCGTCGTCGAGTCGACCACCCGCCGGTCGACGTCGAGTTCGCGCGCGATCCCCGTGTACGGGATCTCGATCCCGCCGGAGACGACGCGTCCCTCCTCGTTGACGGAGAAGCCGCGCTCTAAGAACAGCCGGATGACGGCCTGCTGGCTCGGTGACCCCTCGAACTTCTCGAGGATCTCGTCGAACATTCGTTACTACGGCCGGTGACGGCGCGTCGGTATAAATCAGGGTGCGTCCGAACGACGCGGCGTCGCGCCCGCCGGGGCGCCCGCGACGCCGATCAGTTGGCGATGCTCGCGTACGCCCCGCCGAGCACGGCCCCGTACGCGAGGTGACCGATCGCGCTCATCGCGCTGACGTTGGGAAGCGGCGGGTTCGCGGGGGAGCCGACCGCGGAGAGCCAGAGCGGCATCACGATCACGGCGAGGCCGACCCAGACGACAAGTCCGTAGGCCGCGCCGGCGCCGAGGGAGTTCCCGGCGCTCTCCCCGATCGAGGGTTTCAGTCCGACAAGCGCGGCGAAGCCGACGCCGAGGACCGCGCCGTGGGCCATGTGGATCACCCAGCCGACGAACGGCGCCGCCGGCGGCGCGAGCCCGTACATCGACGGGATCACCACCTCCAGCAGCGGGGCGGGGATCACGTACGTCATCAGGAGTCCGAAGACGGCGCTCCCGGCGAGCCCGCCGCCGACGCCCGCCTTCCAGTCGCCCGTTCCGGTCAATACGTCGCTCGTCGCTGTCGCGGTTTCGGTCGCCATGACGCTTCGGCGGTGGCGCGAAAACCGGTAATATATGCTGGTTACGTGCGTCCGCGACGCACGTTCCCCGAACGTATATGACGCCGCTGTACCGAGTCTGTTCGGCGCTCTCCGTCTCGCGGCGCCGCCGGACCACTTTCGCCGCGGCACCCCACCCCTTTTAGCCGGTGGCGACGAACTCCGGTCCGTGTCAGAGCCGCCGCATCTGCGGTTCTTCCCGTACGAGGAGCCGTATCCGAACCAGCGCGAGGCGATGGACAGGATCGCCAACGCGCTGGACCGGGGACAGGACGTGCTGTTCGAGGGGGCGCCCGGGACGGGGAAGACCCTCTCCGCGCTCGTGCCCGCCCTAGAGCACGCTCGCGAGCACGACCGGACGGTCGTGATCACGACCAACGTCCACCAGCAGATGCGGCAGTTCGTCGAGGACGCCCGCGCGATCACCCGCGAGGAGCCCATCCGCGCGGTCGTCTTCAAGGGAAAGTCGTCGATGTGCCATATCGACGTCGACTACCAGGAGTGCCAGACCCTCCGGGACACCACCCGCGAGATGGTCGAGACGGAGAGCGAGGTCCGCGAGCTGGAGTCGCGCCAGCGCGAGCTGCTGGCCGAGAGCCGCGAGGGCGACGCGGGCGCCGCGGAGGCCCGCGAGGCGATCATGGACGAGCTCGACGAGCTGGAGGCGGAGATCGACGAGTACGAGACCGCGAACGTCTGCGCCCACTACCGGAACAACCTCGTCGAGGACACCGAGGAGTTCTTCGGGTGGCTGTTCGAGGACGTCCGCACCCCCGAGGACGTGTACGCGTACGCGGACGAGCGAGAGCTCTGCGGCTACGAGCTGCTCAAGGAGGGGATGGAGGGGGTCGACCTCGTCGTCTGTAACTACCACCACCTTCTCGACCCGAACATCCGCGAGCAGTTCTTCCGGTGGATCGACCGCGACCCCTCGGAGATAATCACGGTCTTCGACGAGGCCCACAACGTCGAGGACGCCGCCCGCGACCACGCCACCCGCACCCTCACGGAGACCACGCTCGACGCCGCCCTCGAAGAACTCGCCGACAGCGACGACTCCCGCGCCGAGGCCGCCGAGAACGTCGTCGGCGCGTTCCGCGACGCCTTAGTCGAGACGTACGACGACGCGCTCGGCTTCGGCGGGCGCGAGTCGGTCGGCGAGAGCTGGGAGGATCTCTCCGTCGCCAACGACGACCGGCGCGACGACCTCACGCTCGCGTTCCTCCGCAGCTACGAGGGGAAGGGGATCGACACGGAGACCGAACTCGCCGTCCAGCTGGGACAGGCGTTAGACGAGGAGTACGAGCGCCGCTACCGCGACGGCGAGACGACGACCCGGACCGAGTGTCAGACCCTGCAGGTCGCCCGGTTCGTCTCGACGTGGATGGACGAGGGGACCGAACTCGGCCAGTACCCGGTCGTCTCCGTGCGCCGCGACGGCGCCACCGACGAGGTGTACGGCCGCGCGGAGCTGTACACCTGTATCCCGCGCCAGGTGACCGAGGAGCTGTTCGGCGAGGTCGCCGCCTCGGTGCTGATGAGCGCCACGCTCCGCCCCTTCGACGTCACGGAGGACGTGCTCGGGCTGGAGAACGCCGCGTCGCTCGCGTACGAGATGGGCTATCCGGAGGAGAACCGGCGAACGTTCGCGGTCGACACGCCGCCGCTGTTCGCCTCCGAGCGCAACGATCCGGAAACGCAGGAGACGGTGTCGTCGGTGCTGCGCGACGCGATCCGATTCACCCCGGGCAACACGCTCGCCTTCTTCCCCTCCTACGCCGAGGCCGAGCGCTACTACGAGCGGCTCGGCGGCTCGGCGGGGGCCGGCACCGACACGGGCGGGACCGATGTCGGCGCCGGCGACGGCCTCGCGGGCGCCGACCTCGGCTCCCTCTACCTCGACGGTCCCGGCGAGGACGAGGAGGAACTGCGTCAGACGTTCGTCGAGAGCGACGACGCCGCGCTGTTCACCTCGCTGTGGGGCACGCTCGCCGAGGGCGTGAGCTTCGACGCCGACGACGCCCGGACGGTGGTGGTCGTCGGCGTCCCCTACCCGCACCTCTCCGACCGGACGGAGGCCGTCCAGGACGCGTACGACCGGGCGTTCGCCGACCGCGACCGCGCCCGAGACCCCGGCTGGGCGTACGCGGTCGAGATCCCGACGATCCGCAAGACCCGGCAGGCGATCGGGCGCGTCGTCCGCGGCCCGGACGACTTCGGCGTCCGGATCCTCGCCGACCGCCGGTACACGACCGCCGACATGGGGAAGTACTCGGTCCGGGGCGCGTTCCCGGCGGAGGAGCGCGACGAGCTGCTCGACGTCGATCCGGAGAAGCTGAAGTTCGCGATGCTGAACTTCTACGGCGACCACGACGCGTACGACGGGGCGCCGCCGGAGCCCTGAGTTCTACCCCGGCATCGTCGCCAGCAGCGCCGTGACGCCGAACAGCACAATGGTGAGCAGCGTCGTGATCACGGCGTGAATCACGGTCATCACAGCGACGACCCGGCGGGGCTGGTCGTAGCTCCACGTGAACATCACGCCGTCGACGAGCAGCGCCGCGGGGAGGAGCAGCGCCTCCGAGACGGCGAACGCCCCGCCGACGACGCCGATCACCGCCGGGAGCGGGCCGACGTAGAGCGCGCGACGCGGGTCGACGTCGCCGAGGACGTTCCGGGCGGCGAGGTGTGCGGTCACGGAGAGGAACAGCGCGAACAGGAGGGTGGTCCCCAGCACCGTGATGGGCGTCACCGTCTGTAGGAGCATACCCCGGCTACGGGACGGCGGGTAAAAGTGGTCGCGGGATCGACTCGCGCGAGACCGCCGTCAGGCGAGCAGCCCGAGGCCGTCCAGCTCCTCGACGATCACGTCGACGGCGGCCGCCGCGTCGTCCGGGCTCGTCCCGCCCGTGACGACGAGCTTTCCGCTGCCGAACAGCAGCGCCACGACGTCCGGCTCGTCGAGCCGGTAGACGAGCCCGGGGAACTGCTCCGGCTCGTACTCGATGTGTTCGAGCCCGAGCCCGATCGCGATGGCGTTGAGGTTGAGGCTCTCGCCGAGGTCGGCGGACGTGACGATGTTCTGGACCGTGATCTCCGGATCTCCGACCGGGATGTCGAGCGCGCGGAGCTCGTCGAACACGATGGCGAGGCTCTCGTGGACGGCGTCGATCGAGTTCGCTCCGGTGCACACGATCTTCCCGGACCGGAAGATCAGCGCGGCCGATTTGGGCTCTGTGGTGCGGTAGACGAGCCCGGGGAACTGCTCGGGGTCGTAGTCGGCGCCCTCCAGATCCATCGCGACGCTCTGGAGATCGAGCTCCTGCCCGATCCCCGTGGAGGCAACGACGTTCTCGATCGTGATCGTCTCCTTCGGATCGGCCATTACTACCAACACGATCGGTTGAATCGCTTAAAAAGGTGCGTGGTCGGAACCGCTATCCTCTTGCGAGCGGCTCCCCGATTCCGGGGCGTGTACTGGCTCGAACTCGCCGGGGAGACGGACGCGTTCGCCGCCCGCGAGGCCGCGACCGCCGCGACCGGCGTGGCGCTGCTCGCCCCCGGGGTCGCGAGCGCCGGGAGCGTCGGTCTCGCGGGCGGCGTCGAGGTCGGCGGCGGTGCTCCGAGCGACGGGGACGGCGGCGCCGCGGTCCGCCGGCTGGCCTACACTCGGGCCGCCCACGAGGCGATCGCGCGCACCGACGCCGACCTCGACGCCGCCGTCGCCGCGCTGGAGGCGGCGCCCCTCGACCGCTCGGGCGCGGTCGCGGTGCGGGCCCGGAACGTCCGGAACACCGCGGGCGTCTCGACGACCGACGCCGAGCGCGCCCTCGGGAGCGTCCTCGTCGACCGCGGGTTCGACGTCGACCTCGACGACCCCGACCACGTGCTGCGCGCGCTGTTCGCCGCGGGCGAGCGCACCGCTCACGACGCGGTCCCCGGCGCCGACGGCGGCGACGCGTCGGTCTGCGCGCTGGGTTGGGTCGCGGTCGAGGCCGCCCGCGACTTCGCCCCGAAGCCGACGGACCGCCCGTTCTTCCAGCCGGGGAGCATGGCGCCGGCCGACGCCCGGGCGTACGCCAACCTCGCGGGCGCCGCCCCCGGTCGGACCGTGCTCGACCCGATGTGCGGTACCGGCGGGCTCCCGCTCGAAGCCGGGCTCGTCGGGAGCGACGCGATCGCCTGCGACGCCCAGCGGAAGATGGTCCGCGGGACCCGCGAGAACCTCCGGGAGTTCGTGGGTGTCGCCTCCGACGGCTCCGCCCCCGACTGGCACGTCGCTCGCGGCGACGCCACCGCCCTCCCGCTCCGGGACGACGCGGTCGACGGGGTCGCCTTCGACGCCCCGTACGGCCGCCAGTCGAAGGTCGCCACCCACGAACTCGCCGACCTCGTCTCGGGCGCGCTCGCCGAGGCCGCTCGGGTCGCGCCGCGCGCCGTGATGGTCGGCGACCGCGACTGGCGCGGGCCGGCGCGCGCGGCGGGCTGGACGGTCGACGCCGCCTTCGAGCGCCGTGTTCACCGGTCGCTCACCCGCCACGTGCTGGTGCTCGACCGGGCGTGACCGCGGTCTCTCCCGGGGCGCGATCGGTCCGAGACCGCCGCGATCGCACCGTCCCGAGAGTGAACGCCTGGTCGGCGAGAACCGACGGTTGAGGGTCGCAGTCGACGAGTTTCAGTTTCACCGCCCCCGCGGGCAACGGTTAAGTGGACGGCCTGTCGTGGTGTTCACATGACCGGGGACGCCGGCGGCGACATGCTCTCGTGGGACGAGTCGGTGTTCCGCGACGAGTCGGTGTTCGAGATCGACCACGTCCCCGAGACGTTCCGCCACCGCGAGAGCCAGCTTGAGAGCTTGAAATACGCGCTCCGGCCCGCGGTGCGCGGCTCCCGCCCGCTCAACACGATGGTGCGCGGCCCGCCCGGCACCGGAAAGACCACCGCGGTCCAGAAGCTGTTCGGCGAGCTCGGCGCCCGGACCGACGTCCGGACGGTCCGCGTCAACTGCCAGGTCGACTCGACGCGCTATGCGGTGTTCTCGCGGCTGTTCGAGGGGATATTCGACTACGAGCCGCCCTCCTCCGGGATCTCGTTCAAGAAGCTGTTCGGCCAGATCACCGACCGGCTCGTCGAGGAGGACGACGTGCTCGTCGTCGCCCTCGACGACGTGAACTACCTCTTCTACGAGAACGAGGCCTCCGACACCCTCTACTCGCTGCTTCGCGCCCACGAGGCGCACTCGGGCGCGAAGATCGGCGTCATCGTCGTCTCCTCCGACCTGGGGCTCGACGTGATCGACGACCTCGACACCCGCGTGCAGTCGGTGTTCCGCCCCGAGGAGGTGTACTTCCCCGTCTACGACGCGACAGAGATCTACGACATCCTCTTCGAGCGCGCGAAGCGCGGCTTCCACGACGGCGTCATCGGCGACGCCGAGCTGGAGCGCGTCGCCGACCGCACCGCCGAGAGCGGCGACCTCCGGGTCGGGATCGACCTGCTCCGCCGCGCCGGGCTGAACGCGGAGATGCGCGCCTCGAAGACGATCGCCGAGGAGGACGTGGAATCGGCGTACGAGAAGTCGAAGCACGTCCACCTCTCGCGGTCGCTTCGCGGCCTCTCGGCGTCCGAGCGCGCCCTCGTCCGCGTGCTCGCGGAGAACGACGGCGAGCGCGCCGGCGCGGTGTACGAGGCGTTCTACGAGGAGACCGACCTCGGCTACACCCGCTACTCCGAGATCATCAACAAGCTCGACCAGCTCGGCGTGATCGAGGCCGAGTACGCCGACGTGGAGGGCCGCGGCCGCTCCCGCGAGCTCTCCCTCGCGTACGACGCCGAGGCGGTGTTGGACCGGCTGGAGTAGCCCGACGCCTTTTCAACGGCTCCGCACGCAGTCGACTCCATGAAGACGAGCGGCGGCAGCGACGCGGCGAAGCGACGCGCCGGCGAGTCGGCGGCGGCGGCGGTCGACGACGGCGAGGTGGTCGGGCTCGGGACGGGCTCGACCGCGGCCCACGCGGTCCGGCGGCTCGGCGAGCGAGTCGACGCGGGGCTGGACGTGCGCGGGGTTCCGACCTCGTTCGCGACCCGCGAGCTCGCCGCCGACCGCGGGATCCCCCTGCTCGACCTCGACGAGGCGGTCGGGCCCGACGCGCCCGGGGTCGACCTCGCGATCGACGGGGCGGACCAGGTCGCGGTCGGCCGCGGCGGGGAACCGACCGCCGGCGCCCTGATCAAGGGCGGCGGCGCGGCGCACGCCCGCGAGAAACTGGTCGACGCCGCGGCCGACCGCTTCCTCGTCGTCGCCGACCCTTCGAAGGAGACGCCGGTCCTCGACCGGGCCGTCCCCGTCGAGGCGCTCCCCGCCGGACGGACCGCGGTCGCCGAGGCGGTGCGGGCGGCCGGCGGCGAGCCGACCCTCCGCCGCGCCGAGCGGAAGGACGGGCCGGTCGTCACCGATAACGGGAACCTCGTGCTCGACTGCGCGTTCGGCGAGATCGGGGAGCCGGCGGCGCTCGCGGCCACCCTCTCGGCGACGCCGGGCGTCGTCGAGCACGGGCTCTTCGTCGACCTCGCCGACGAGGTACACGTCGGCACGGAGTCCGGAGTCCGGGTGTGCACGCGCTGACGCAGCGGGAGGGGGACGCTCGGCCGATTCGCCGGACGCGCCGCTCACCGGTCGACGCGCGGTCAAAAAATCGGGGTCGGGAGTCGCGTCCGCCTTAGAGGTCGCGCGGCTGGACCGTCTTCCGGTCGTTGGCCTCGGCGCGGCGCGCGGCGTCTTCGAGCAGCTCGTCCACTTCGTCGTCCAGCGCGTCGTAGAAGTCCGAAGCGACGTTCTTGTCGTCCAGGGCTTCCTTGACGGCCGCTTTGACAATAAGGTCTGCCATGCAGACGGTGGTACCCGTCGACAGTTAATAAGAGTTCCTGAATTTGCCCGCGAGGGGCTCCCTGCGGCCCGTTCGCGAGGGGTTCCTGAAACGCTTCCTTATAAACTTTGTGAGAACGCCGCCGATCGGGAGCCGGATTCGGATCCCCGGCCCCGGCGGATCGGTCCTCGAATCGCCTCTCCCCGCCCGGCCCGGACCGACAGGTTCGACCGCTTCCAACTCCGACGGACGGTCATGCGCGACACGCTGGAGGCGCTCGACGCCGGCGAGATCGGCGTGGCGGAGGCCGAATCGCGGCTCGCGGGCTACGCCACGACCGCGGCCGGTCGGTTCGACGCCGCCCGCGAGCACCGGCGAGGGATCCCCGAGGCGATCCTCGCCGAGGGGAAGACCCCGGCCGAGGTCGCGGCGCTGGCGACGACCGCGGTCGAAACGACCGGGCGGGCGCTCGTCACCCGGGTCGACGCCGAGGACGCGGACGCGATCCGGGCGGCCGTGGCGGACCTCGAACTCGGTGCCGGGGGCGACGCCCCGGCGTCACCCGATCCCTCCGTCGACCACGACGAGCGGGCCGGGACCGTCGTCGTCCACGCGGTCGACTCCGATCCGCCCGCGCTCGACGCGACGGTCGCGGTCGTCGCGGCCGGCACCGCGGACGCGGCGATCGCGGGCGAGGCGGCGGTCGTCGCCCGCGAGATCGGAGCGACCGTCGACCGCGTCGACGACGTCGGCGTCGCGAACCTCGACCGGATCTTAGACCAGCGCGACCGGATCCGCGAGGCCGACGCCGTCGTGGTCGCCGCGGGTCGCGAGGGGGCGCTCCCGACGGTCGTCGCCGGACTCGTCGCGGCGCCGGTGATCGCGCTCCCGGTGTCGACGGGGTACGGCGTCGGCGGCGAGGGCGTCGCCGCGCTCCACGGGGCGCTCCAGTCCTGCTCGGTCCTGACGACCGTGAACGTCGACGCGGGCTTCGTCGCCGGCGCGCAGGCGGGGCTGATCGCCCGCGCGGTCGACGCGGCGCGGCGCGACTGATCGCCGGTCTCGGCGAGCCCGCCGACACCCGTCTCACGGCGGGGGTTTATACGTGATTTTCCGGAATCTGGTGGGGGTGAGAAAGGGTATTTGTTCGTCGAACACCTACGGATCTTTGCCGGTGAACGCCGGTACCGAATGCCACGCTGTGACCACTGCGGGTCGCACGTCTCGGACCGTTTCGCACGCGTCTTCACGGACGAGTACGGCGACCTGAACGCCTGTCCGGACTGCTCCGCGAACGCCGGGATCGCCGAGGTCTCCCGGGAGCGCGCCCGCACCGGAGACTGAATCGGTCGATCCCGTCGCACCGCCGCGGCCGACCGGGTTCGCGCCCCCGACGCGTCCGGCGCTTCCGACCGCGCCGAGACCGTCAGGTATTCCTCGCGCCCGCGCCGACCGGTCGCCGTGTCGACGCCGAGCCCGGACTCGCCGCACCACGTGTACGTGATCGAGTGCGCGGACGGGACGCTGTACACCGGCTACACGACCGACATCGAGCGGCGCGTCGCCGAGCACGACGCCGGGGAGGGCGCGAAGTACACCCGGGGGCGGACCCCCGTGACGCTCCGGCACGTCGAGTCGTTCGACTCGAAGTCGGCGGCGATGTCGCGCGAGCACGAGGTCAAGTCGCTCACCCGCGCGGAGAAGGAGGCGTTGATCGATTACGAGGGCGACTGAAGAGCCGGAATATCGGCTATTCGACCAACCGCTCGATCTCGGTGACCAGGATGCCGCTCGCGCCGACGGCCTTCAGCTCCGAGATGGTCGCGAACACGTCGCGCTCCTCGACGACGGCGTGGACCGCCACCATCCCGTTGCCGTCCTCGTCGGCCTCCACGTTCATCACCGTCGGGCCGCCGAGCCCGGGGATCACGTCTTTCACCTCGTCGAGCCGCTCCGTCGGGGCGTTCATCATCAGGTAGCGTCGGCCGTCGGCCGCGAGCACCGACTCGAAGGCGGTCAGCACCTGTTCGACCTTCGCGTCGTCGACGACGTCCGGCCGCGCGAACAGCCGTACCGAGGACGCGAGCACGTCGTCGATCATGGCGAGGCGGTTCACCTTCAGCGTCGTCCCCGTCGAGGTGATGTCGACGATGGCGTCGGCCATGTCGACGTGGGGGGTCAGCTCTGTCGCGCCCGTCACGGTGACCACGTCGGCGTCGACGCCGACACGGTCGAGGTAGTCGCGCGTGACGTTCGGGAACTCGGTGGCGACCGTCCCGCCGGCGAGGTCCGCGACGGTCGCGACCTCGCCGTCCTCCGGCGCCGCGAGGACGAGCTTGCAGGAGCCGTACCCCAAGTCGAGCAGGTCGACGAGGTCGCCGTCGGCCGCCGCGCTCGCGGCGTCGGCGACGCCGCCGGACTCCGAGGCCTGATCGAGCCCCGTGATCCCGAGGTCGGCCGCGCCGTCGCGGACGTACTCGGGGATGTCGGCCGCCCGCGCGAACAGCACCGTCACGTCGGGGTCGACGGTGTCGGCGTACAGCTGGCGATCGGCGGTTTCCTCGACGTGAAGCCCCGCGCGCTCCAACAGCGAGAGCGTCGGGTCGTGCAGGCGGCCCTTGTTGGGGACGGCGATGCGCATACGGACAGCGTCGCGGGGGGAGCGGGAAACGTTTTCGTCCGCCGGGCGGGGAGCGTTCAGACGCGCCCGCTCCGTCCGAAGGCGAACGGTCCGACCTGCCCGTCCGCACCCTCCGCTCCGATAGCGCCGAAACATACGAAAGCCGATTATTTTCTCATAATATACTATACGGTACATTTAGAGCGGTCCGGTCTCCGTGCCGAACCTCCCCGAGGCCGCGGTCGTGCTCGCGACGAGCTCGGTGGGTCGCAATCGCACTGCCCACGGGAGGGGTCGCGCGGTCGGTGTCGCGTCTGTGATGCTCCGGCAAAACCGATCGGCGGTCACGTCCTTTCTCGCCGACCCAAGCGGTGCGCGCGACAAGTCCTCGGAATTGAGACCGATCGCGCTCTAGCGACCGCGCGGGATTCGGACGCCGATCGATTTCCGGCCGTAACAACCTCAATGTGAACGACGGGCCCTCCCTGGCTACTGGTGTATATCAAAAAATACAGTAATATTCGAAGCTGTTATTTAGGCAGACGAAGCCGATTATCGATCGATCTCAACGGCCGCGGTGTCATCTCTCAGTTCACGAACTCCGCGTCGATCTCGTTTGAACGGCCGCTGAGGCGATCGCGTTCGGATACGAACGGGTCAAAGACGTCTCGTCACGTTTTCAGTTTTCGCTTGAACGTCGGCCGTTCCGCCCCGGCGACTTCGAGGAGCTATCGGTCGATTCGGGCCATCGAGAAACCGAACTCGAACGAGCCGCGACGGTCGGACGTCGGAGACGCTACGACGCGGATCAGAGAGTCGCGCACGGACCTCAGAAATATTCGAGAAATTACTATTCCAGTTTAGTATCAGATATTTTCGTCAAAAGGCGACCACCTGCATTCAGTACGGCCGTTTAAGGCGAACAGTCGCACCCGCCTTCTCGAACGAGTTCGGTGACGGATCGGTCGGTCCCACACGCGGAGCAGACCGCCCTGACGTCCACGAGAACGTCGTAATCGTCCCGATCGAGCTCCTCGGCCGCGGCGAGCGAGGAGATCGCCGATTCGGTGACCGCCGTGAGCCGTCCCTGAAGCTTCTCGATCGATTCGATCTTCCGTTCACCTCGATCCCGTTCGTCTTCGGGTAAGCTCGCCTCACGATCCCGTTTCAGATACGTGTGGATGGCCTGGTGCGTGACGAAGTCCGACTCCAACGCGTCGATGTCGACGCCTTCCCTTTCGAGTCGCCGCCGCGCCCGCGTCGCGTCCGGGTCCGTCGCCTCCGACAGCGCCTCGTACGTCCCGGCCACCTCGAACTCCAGCGGAGCGGATCCGGCCTCACGCAACGCCGCCTCCAATACGGCCTCGTTGAACTCGGTCGCGAGGTCTCGTAAGCTGGTTCGATCGCCCGTCTGACCGGTCCACGCGGCCTCCAAACGGCTGCCCATCCCCGTGAGGTCGTACGCATCGATCACCCGAGCGACCTTCGTCCGGCGTCCGTCGGTTGAGTCCGACATACGCGCACTTTACGCGGCGACATTACAAATATATCGTTGTAACATCGGGCGGTGCTATTATCAGGTCGGAGCGACCGGACGAGCTAGTTGATGTCGGTCACGTACTCGTACTCGTCGGACAGCGCCGCGGCGTCTTCCGGTAGCAGCGCCGTGATCAGGTACTCCGTGTGATCCCGGAAGTATCCGACGACGCGTGCGATCCGGTCGGAGTCTATCGCTTCGAGCGAGTCGAGCAGGATGAACGGCACCGTTTCGGCGACGTCGTGGACCAGGTAGCCGGCGAGCGCGAACACCAGTCCCGTGACCTCCCGCTCGCTCTCCGAGAGGTGGTCGATCCGGTCTTCGTAGGCGCTCCCGTCCGTCGTCGACCGGACGACGTGGAGATCGAAGCGAGTCCGCGTCACCTTTCGGCGCCCCTCGCGCACGTCGGTCTCGCGCCGCTCGATCCAGATGCGGTCGAGGTTGTCGTACGCCAAGATATCGAGCACCGTCGACATGTGTTCGTTGAACTCGTCGACCGCCTCTTCCTCGATCCGATCGACGCGCGTTCGGAGGTCCGCGAGCCGATCGCTGATCTTGTCGCGCTCGGCGGCGACCTCGTCACGCGTTTCGATCGCGGCCTCACGCTCCGCGACCTCGTCCTTGATGTCCGCGAGCTGGGACTCCAGCCGGTCGATCCGGAGTTCGATCTCGTTGATCTCGCGGTGGAGTTCGAGCGCCTCGTCGTGGTTATCGATCTCGATCTCCTCGGCCGTCGACTCGTACTCCTCGACGGTCGACCGCTGATCGGCGATCTCCGTTTCGAGCTCGGAGACCCGATCTCTGGCGGTTTCGAGGTCCGACGTGACCTCCCGGAGCCGACGCTCCGTCCGCTCGCGCTTCGACCGTCGCTCTCGGATCGACGACCGCCTCTCGGTCAGCTCGTCGATCTCGGAGCGAACCTCGCTGCGCTCGTCGAGCTTCTCCGATCGGAGGTCGCGGAGGCGGTCGAGCGTATCCTCGATCTGATCGGTCTGCACCGTCGATCCGCAGGTCCAGCACGTGGCCTGTCCGTCGTCGAGGAGCGCCTCGGTCGGATCGGCGGTCTCGCCGAGTTCGATCGCCTCCCCTTCCAGCATCTCCTGATTGAAGCTGATGACGCTACCCAGCTCGTTGACGGTCCGGTCGAGCGAGCGCTTTCGCTCTCGGAGTTCGTCGATCCGACCCGCGAGCTCGTCGGCGTCGTCGGTCGTCCCCTCCGTTTCCTCCAGCGTCGACTCGAGCTCCTCCCGCTCTGTCTCCAGCCGTTCGATGGTGGACCGCTCGGTCTCCAGATCGAACTCCAGGTCCTTCAGGTCGGAGCGGGCGTCACGGACGCGCTGAAACGCCTCCTCGAGTTCCCGTTTCTGCGAGCGGCTCTCCTCGACGCCCGCGTCCAGCTCCTCTAGCGCCGCCCGCTTCGCTTCGAGCTCCTCGCGGGCCGCCGACAGCTCGGCTTCGATCTCCTTGCGCTCGGTCTCCAGCTCTGGCAGCTCCTGTTTCAACTCGTCGAGCTCGTCGATTTCGGCTTCGAGCTCGTCCCGCTCCCGCTTGCACGCCTCGATCTCCGCCTCGATGCGTTCCGTGTCGATCGGACGCATGATGATCTCTCGGAGGTCGTCACCGCGAGCTACCGCGCGGCGAGCCTCGTTGTTCTCGAGCAGGAACGCGAACAGGTCGGCGAGCTCCGGGTCTTCGAGATACGGGTCACCGCCGAACGCGATTCCACCGCCGCTTCGCTTCAGGGTGCGAGTGTACGTCTCGTCTCCGATCTCCAGCGTCACGGCCCCCTCGTCGGCGTCGCCTTTCAACGACGCTCGCTCGCTCCCGAGCCCCGCCATCACCGCCTGGAGGAACGAGGTCCGATTCGTCGCGTTCCGTCCGGTGAGAACCGAGACACCGGGAGGCAACGTCACCGCTGCCTCGTCGATACCGCCGATGTTGTGTACCTCGACACGGGTGCGCGGCAGCGAGACGGCGTCGGTCGACATAACAGATCGGTCGAGGATGTTCTAAATAAATCTATCTCTCGGCCACGCGGCGCACGATGCGCGCGACCGACGGAGCGGCCGCGTTCGAAACCGACGGTCGGCTCGACTGTTCCGCCCGCCGCGGGCCACGTAATCCGACTACACGGGAATTACACTCCGACCACACGCGAATCACACCGACGACGCCCGACTCGTTCTCACGGTCGTTCGCCGCTCGACCGAGTGAGGCCGCGTACATACCTGATCTACATATATAATCGAAAATTGATATTACGGGTGGTCACGAGCACCGAGACGGCGACGGATAGCCCGTCCGATCGATGTCGAGGCGAGCCACCGGACGGGGACGCACAGTCATTGCAACCCCCCGGACCGCCTGTTTCCGACACGGGTTCGGCCCGGGAGGCACTGACTGCACCCGGGCGCGTCACGAGAGCTACCACCCCGCCGCGATCAGATTCTCGGTGTCATGAACCCCCTCTCGGACCGCCTCGCCGACTACTGCGATCCGGACCCGCGAGCGGCGCTGGCCACCCTCGTGGGGTCCGCGTTCACGCTGGCGATGCTCGCTCCGATAGCCGACCTCGCGAACCCGTACCACCTGTTCGGCGCCGCCGGAACGGCGTTCGCGTTCCTCGTCTCGGTGGCCGTGCTCGCAGACTGCCGGCGTCGACGGAGAACGTCGGGCGACTGACCGTCGGAGGCAGTGACTCCCGCCGGCGCTCCCCGGACCGCGGGCGCGCCGCTCAAGTGTCTCGCCGCCCAACGACGCGTATCGTGAGCGACGCCGACTCCCCCCTCTCGGAGGACCGCCCGACCGTCGACCGCCCCCTCCGCGTCGACGCTCCGTTCGAGCCCGCGGGCGACCAGCCCGAGGCGATAGAGCAGCTCGTCGAGGGGTTCGAGTCGGGCGCCGACAAGCAGACGCTGCTCGGCGTGACGGGGTCCGGGAAGACGAACACCGTCTCGTGGGTCGCCGAGGAGCTGGACCAGCCGACACTCGTCTTAGCCCACAACAAGACGCTCGCGGCCCAGCTGTACGAGGAGTTCCGCGAGCTGTTCCCGGACAACGCCGTCGAGTACTTCGTCTCCTACTACGACTACTACCAGCCGGAGGCGTACGTCGAGCAGACGGACACGTTCATCGACAAGGAGATGTCGATCAACGAGGAGATCGACCGCCT
>NZ_CVRT01000155.1 GCF_001261915.1 Halorubrum sp. SD626R | reverse complement strand
ACGGCGGCGGGGGGGGGCGGCCAGGTCGCCGGGCGTCGACAGGGCCGGTGGTCTCGATCGCCGTCAGCGAGCCGATCCAGTCGGCGGGGGACCGTGCGGTCGCGCGGACGACCGGCCGGCCGTCGCGGCGATCGCGTTCGAGGTAGCCGACGCCGACCGCCCGGTCGATTACCGCGGCGGCGCGGTCGGCCGGGAGGTCGAACGCCGCCGAGACGGGGACCGCCTCCCCCGGCCCGACGGCCGCCTCGATCGCGGGGTCGGGAATGCGGTCGGCGGTGATCGACGCGCGGCGGTCGAATCCGGGACCGGGCGTGAGCACGCAGACGTCGACGATCCGACCGCCGGGGTTCGTGACGCCGGCACCGAGCTGTCTCGCGACGACCGAGTCGGGCGATTCGAGCGCGGCACAGAGCGCCAGCTCGAACCGGTACTCCATGCCCACCGGAAGGAGCGCCGGCGGCTAAAACGCATCGGGAACTGGGGCGAACGACGACGAGCCGACGGCGAAACCGGTGTTCCGCGGCGGTGCCAGCCGACGGCGAAACCGGTGTTCCGCGGCGGTGCCAGCCGACGGCGAAACCGGTATTCCGCGGCGGTGCCAACGGTGGGTATGCGCCGGGTCACCCGGAACCTCGTCGTCGCAATCGCGCTGGTCGTCGTCGCGCTGCTCGCGCTGGGCGCGCTCCCGAGCTATCTCGGCACCGGCGACCCCTACTACCTCACCGCCGAGCCGATCGAGACCGACGAGCCGGCGATCGACGTGACAAACGTCTCCGAGCGCCGGTATCCGTACCTCGTGGGCGCGCTCACGAGCGACGACGGTCGTTCTCCGGAGTACCAGACCGGCCCGTACGGGATCAAAGAGCCGTTCACGCACAGCCCCTTCGACGAGATGGGATCGCTCGTCCAACAGCGTCCGGAAGCCGCGACGACGGAGATGGCGCGGGTCCGGTACGAGGGGGAGACCTACCGCGTGGAGGTGGTTCGACCGTGACCGGTGGCGACGACGGAGCGATCGGAGGCGGGAACAGCGTCGACGACGGCGGGAGCGACGCGCCCGCACGCGACCGCCGCGAGCCCGCTTCTGACCTCCGGGACCTCCCGGCGTTCACGGACGGCCGCACGCACTCGCTGCCTGGCGAGCCGGCGTGGCCGGTGAGAGAGGTCGTCGTCGAGTACGACGAAGGGTGGTTCGTCGGCGGATACGACCGCGTCGAGCAGCCGGACGGGTCGGAGAAGAAGTACTACTGGGCGGAGCTGTCACCCGCGACCGTCGTGATCGCGGTCGCCGACGGCGACGTGTTGTTCGTCGATCAGTACCGTCCGACCGTGCGAAACACCCAGTCGGAGCTGCCGGCGGGGATCGTCGAGCCCGGTGAGACGTACACTGAGGCGGGAGCGCGCGAACTCGCCGAGGAGACGGGGTTCGCACCCGACTCGACCGCGCTCTTACAGGAGGTGTGGTGTTCGACGGGCGTGCTCCGCCACAAGCGCGGCTACGTAGTCGCCGAGGGGCTCGAACCGGTCGACGTCGAGGCCGACAGCAACGAGTGCCTCGAACCGCGAGCCGTGCCGATCGACGAGGCGCTGTCACTCGCGCGCTCGCCTCCGACGAACGACGCGACGCTGGAGGGACTGCTTTTAGCCGAGCGCGACGGGTACCTGTGATCGGCCCACCTTGTGACCGTCTCGCGTGGTACGGTTCCACTTGAAACGGCGCCCGCGCATGGCATACGGGCGTCTGACGCGGCGCGGCCGTCGAAATCGGAGTGCCACCGGAAGCGTCCGTGAGGGCGGCGAACAGACCACTTTCACCGCGGTTACGGGATTTTTAATACCGTGAGGAACCAACCGTCGTACGCCTCCCATTGAAACACGACCGGAGGCGGAGACACCCCATGAGCGAACTGCGACAGGAAGCGGAAGCGATAGCGGAACAGTTCTCGGACCACCTGAACGTGGACGCCGACGAGGTCGAAGAGCGACTGGAGAACCTCGTCAACGAGTACCGCGTGCCCCTCGACGAGGCGCGCCGGAGCGTCACCAACGGCTACCTCGAAGACGCCGGGATGGAGCGCGACGAGCTCGGCCGCGGCGGCAGCGAGTCCGTCCTGGTCGACGAGATCGACGAGGACGAACAGTGGGTCGACCTGCGCGTGAAGCTGGTCGACCTCTGGGAGCCGCGCAGCGACTCCATCTCGCAGGTCGGCCTGCTCGGCGACGAGTCGGGGACGATCAAGTTCGTCGCCTTCGAGACCTCTGACCTCCCCGAGCTGACGGAGGGGCAGGCGTACGAGCTCTCGAACGTCGTCACCGACGAGTACGAGGGCAGCTACTCGGTGAAGCTCAACCGGACGACCGGTATCACCGAGATCGACGAGGCGATCGAGGTCGGCGACAACGCCGACACCGTCGAGGGCGCGCTCGTCGACATCCAGTCCGGCTCCGGGCTGATCAAGCGCTGCCCCGAGGACGACTGCACGCGCGTCCTCCAGAACGGCCGCTGCTCCGAGCACGGCCAGGTCGAGGGCGAGTTCGACCTCCGGATCAAGGGCGTCCTCGACGACGGCGAGACCGTCTCCGAGGTCATCTTCGACCGCGAGGCCACCGAGAAGCTCACCGGGATGGGCCTCGAAGAGGCCAAGGACATGGCGATGGACGCGCTCGACACCACCGTCGTCGCCGAGGAGATGGCCGACGACGTGCTCGGCCGTTACTACCGCGTCACCGGCCCGACCTTCGGCCGGTACGTCCTGGTCGACGAGATGGAGAACCCCGGCGAAGTCGACGTCGAAGCCGCGCTGATCGAAGCGAGGTCGATCTAAATGAGTCAATCCGCACCCACCCGAGAGGTCGCCCGGCGCGTGTTCGCGAGCGAGTTCAACGACGCCGGCTACACGTTCACGGAATCCGACGACGAGCGCGCCCCCGTCTACGCGCTGCTGCCGACGGGCGAGTCCTCGAACCGCGTGTTCTTCGTGGGGACGCTCACCGAGAAAGAGGACGTCGGCGAGGACAGCGAGTACTGGCGCGGTCGCATCGTCGACCCGACGGGCACGTTCTTCGTGTACGCCGGCCAGTACCAGCCCGAGGCCGCCTCCAAGCTCCGCGACCTGGAGGCGCCCGCCTACGTCGCAGTCGTGGGGAAGCCCCGGACGTACGAGACCGACGACGGCACCGTCCGGGTCTCCGTCCGCCCCGAGTCGATCACCGAGGTCGACGCCGCCACCCGCGATCGCTGGGTCGCCGAGACGGCCACGCGGACGATCGAGCGCGTCGCCGCGTTCGACGACGAGGGCAACGAGTACGCGCGGATGGCCCGCGAGGAGTACGACCTGGACCCCCAGACGTACAAGGCCGCCGCGCTGTCGGCGCTGGAGGACCTCGACGAGGGCGACGGCGACGAGCTCGCCGGCGACGCCGCCGAGCTCGCCGGCGACGCCGCCGACGAGGACCTCGGCGACGTCGATCCGACGGACCCGGCCGGGACGCCCGAGCCCTGACCGGCGACGACAGCCGCTCGCACCGACGCGTGCGTCGGGCGTCTCACGCCCGAGCGACCCGATATTCGCGGTTCCGTGCCACCGTCTGACGAACGCTTAAGTGGCTCGCGGGAGGAGTCGGTCGGTGATGGGCAACAAGAACAAGACGATCTCGTTTCGCGTCAACGAGGACGCGTTCGAGGCGCTCCGCGACATCGCGGAGGAGCGGGACATCTCGCTGTCGGCGGTGTTCCGGGACTACGTGGACACGCTCGTTGCCCACGACGGACAGGTCCGCGCCGTCCCGGAGGCGGAGCTCCAGAGCGAGGCGGAGACCGGGGAGGTGTTCCCCCCGCGCGTCGAGGTCCCCAAGAGCTTCGTCCGCGAGCACGAGCGACTGGAGCTCGAAGCGGACCACCTCCGCGAGCAGCTCGAAGAGCACAAGCGGTACATCAACCACCTCCGCGAGCAGCTGGACGACGAGGACGACGACGTGATCCACCTGGAGGACCTCGACGGCGAGCGGGACGAGGGCGGCGAGCCCGACGAACCCTCCTTCCGGCTCGGATAGCCGGCCCCCGGCCGCGTCGCACCCGCCGTTTCCCGCGCCTCGATCGACCCCGCCGAGCCGCGGTGCCGCCTCCCGTCGCGGTCCGGATTCCCGGGAACCTTCCGGTTTGTCCGCTACTGTCCGAAGAAACCGCCGAGCCGACGAAAATATTGCCAGACTCGATGCGAATTGTTCAGAAACGTTCGGTTCTCTCGCGGTCTGATGGACGGACTCTCAGCGCGCCCACCGATTTCTGAGTATCGTAAACTACCTACGAAAACGATATTACCCGGGCGGCGGACTGTTCGGACATGAACAGGTGGGTCCGACCGTGAGCGTATTCGACAGAGCGTACGACGATCCGGTCCGCGTGCTCGACGAGGACGGCGAGGTCGTCGGCGACGTCCCCGACCTCGACGACGAGGCGCTCGTCGACATCTACCGTCACATGCGGCTCGCCCGACACTTCGACGGCCGGGCGGTGAGCCTCCAGCGACAGGGGCGGATGGGGACGTACCCGCCGCTGTCGGGACAGGAGGGCGCCCAGATCGGCTCCGCGACCGCGCTCGCGGAGGACGACTGGATGGTCCCCTCGTACCGCGAGCACGGCGCGGCGCTGGTCCGCGGGCTCCCGCTGAAACAGACCCTCCTCTACTGGATGGGCCACGAGGCCGGCAACGAGGCGCCCGAGGGCGTCAACGTCTTTCCGGTCGCCGTCCCGATCGCCTCGCAGGTGCCTCACGCCACGGGCGCGTCGTGGGCGTCGAAGCTCCGCGGGACCGACGAGGCCTTCCTCTGTTACTTCGGCGACGGCGCGACGAGCGAGGGGGACTTCCACGAGGGGGTCAACTTCGCCGGCGTCTTCGACACGCCGACCGTCTTCTTCTGTAACAACAACCAGTGGGCGATCTCCGTCCCCCGCGAGCGGCAGACGCGGAGCGCGACGCTGGCCCAGAAGGCGGAGGCGTACGGGATCGACGGGGTGCAGGTCGACGGGATGGACCCGCTCGCGGTGTACAGCGTCACGACGGCCGCCTTAGAGAAGGCGCGCGACCCGGAGGCCGACCGCCCGCGCCCGACGCTGATCGAGGCGATCCAGTACCGCTTCGGCGCGCACACGACCGCCGACGACCCCACCGTCTACCGCGACGACGACGAGGTCGAGCGCTGGAAGGCGAAGGACCCGATCCCGCGGCTGGAGGCGTACCTCCGCGCGGAGGGGATCCTCGACGACGAGCGCGTCGCCGAGATCGGGACCGCGGTCGAGGAGCGCGTCGCCGACGCCATCGACGAGGCCGAGGCGGTCGCGCGGCCGGCACCGAGCGAGCTGTTCGAACACGCGTACGCGGAGCTCCCGCCCGAACTGGCGCGGCAGCGGGAGGCGTTCGCGGCGTTCCGCGAGACGCACGGCGACGAGGCGTTCCTGGAGGAGTGAATGAGCGACACACAGAATCTCACCGTCGTTCAGGCGGTACGTGACGGGTTGTACAGCGAGATGCGCGAGGACGACGACGTGCTCGTGTTAGGCCAGGACGTCGGGAAGAACGGCGGCGTCTTCCGAGCGACCGAGGGCCTCTTCGACGAGTTCGGCGGCGACCGCGTCGTCGACACCCCCCTGGCGGAGTCGGGGATCGTCGGCTGCGCGGTCGGCATGGCCGCCATGGGGCTGCGTCCGGTCCCCGAGATCCAGTTCTCCGGGTTCATGTACCCCGGCTTCGACCAGATCGTCTCCCACATGGCGCGGTTCCGCGCCCGGAGCCGGGGCCGGTTCACGCTCCCATTGACCTTACGCGCCCCCTACGGCGGCGGGATCCGGGCGCCGGAGCACCACTCCGAGTCGAAGGAGGCGTTCTACGCGCACGAGGCCGGACTGAAGGTCGTCATCCCCTCGACGCCGTACGACGCGAAGGGGTTACTCGCGGCGTCGATCCGCGACCCCGACCCGGTGATATTCCTCGAACCGAAGCTCATCTACCGCGCGTTCCGCGACGAGGTGCCCGAGGAGCCGTACACGGTCCCCATCGGCGAGGCCGCCACCCGACGCGAGGGCGACGACGTGGCCGTGTTCACCTACGGCGCCATGACGCGCCCGACGCTGGAGGCGGCCGAGACGCTCGCCGAGGAGGGGATCGAGTGCGAGGTCGTCGACCTCCGCACCGTCTCCCCGCTCGACCGCGAGGCGATAATCGACGCTTTCGAGCGCACCGGCCGCGCGGTCGTCGTCCACGAGGCGCCCAAGACGGGCGGGCTCGCCGGGGAGATCACGGCGATCGTCCAAGAGGAGGCGCTGCTGTATCAGGAGGCGCCCGTGAAGCGGGTCACCGGCTTCGACGTGCCGTATCCGCTGTACGCGCTGGAGGACTACTACCTCCCGACCGCGACCCGCATCGAGGAGGGTATCAGGGAGGCGGTGGAGTTCTGACCATGCCGGTCAAGGAGTTCAAACTGCCCGACGTGGGCGAAGGGGTCGCCGAGGGCGAGCTGGTCTCGTGGCTCGTCGCTCCCGGCGACCGCGTCGAGGAGGACCAGCCGGTCGCCGAGGTCGAGACCGACAAGGCGCTCGTCGAGGTCCCGTCGAGCTACGACGGGACCGTCGAGGAGCTGTTCGTCGAGGAGGGAGAGATGGTCCCCGTCGGCGACGTGATCATCTCGTTCCGCGTTGACGAGGGGGACGGGACGAGCGACGAGGCGGCCGCAGATCCGGAATCGGCCGCCGAGGAGAGCGGCGATGCGGAACCGGCCGCGACCGACGACGCGGAGCCGGACCCGGCCGCCGCCGACACGGCCGACGCCGAACCGGAGACCGCCACGGGCCGCACCTTCGCGCCCCCGTCGGCCCGCCGACTCGCGCGGGAGCTCGGCGTCGACCTCGCCGCCGTCGACGGGAGCGGTCCCGGCGGTCGCGTCAGCGAGGCCGACGTGCGGGCGCACGCCGCGGGCGACGCGGGAGGCGCCGGCGATTCAGGCTCCGACGAGGCGCCCGCCCCGACGCCGACCGAGGTGGGATCCGGCGGCCGGAAGTCGGCCGTGAAAAAGCGCGGCGAAGACGGGTCCGCCGAATCCTCGGCGGGGCCCGCGCCCGGAGCCCCCGAGCCGGCCGGCCGCGACGCGACGCTGGCGACGCCGGCGACCCGGAAGCTGGCTCGCGACCTCGACGTGGACGTCGACGACGTACCGACCGACGAGACCCGGGACGGCGAGGCGTTCGTCACGGGCGAGCACGTGCAGGCGTACGCGGACGCGCTGGGGTCGGCGGCGGCCGCCGAGTCGGCGCCCGAACCGGAACCGGTCGAAGCTGACAGCGCCGACGGTGCCGACGACGGGCCCGCCGCCGCTGGCGAGGCCGCCGGAGCGACCGCGCCCGACGCCGGCGACGAGACGGTCCCCTACCGCGGAGTCAGGCGGACCATCGGCGAGCAGATGGAGCGCTCGAAGTTCACGGCGCCGCACGTCACGCACCACGACACCGCCGAGGTCGACGCCCTCGTGGAGGCGCGCGCGGAGCTGAAGCCGACGGCGGAGGCCGAGGGGGTGACCCTCACCTACATGCCGTTCGTGATGAAGGCGATCGTCGCGGGGCTGAAACAGCACCCGTACCTCAACAGCGAGCTGCGCGAGGACGACGAGGAGATCGTCTTGAAGAAGGAGTACAACCTCGGGATCGCGGTCGCGACCGACGCCGGGCTGATGGTCCCCGTCGTCGACGACGTCGACGAGAAGGGACTCTTCGAGCTGGCCGCGGAGGTGCGCGACCTCGCGACGCGAGCCCGCGAGCGGAAACTGAAGCCCGCGGAGATGAATGGCGGCACGTTCACCGTCACCAACTTCGGCGCCATCGGCGGCGAGTTCGCCACGCCGATCATCAACTACCCCGAGACCGCGATCCTCGGGTTGGGTGCGATCGAGGACCGCCCGGTCGTGCGCGAACGCGACGGGGAAAGCGAGGTCGTCCCGGCGCCGACGCTCCCGCTGTCGCTGTCGATCGACCACCGGGTCGTCGACGGCGCGGTCGCGGCTCGGTTCGCGAACACCGTCATGGAACACTTAGAAAACCCCCTGCTGTTACTCAACGAATAATGGTCGTCGGAGACATCGCAACCGGAACGGAGGTACTGGTGATCGGCGGCGGACCGGGCGGCTACGTCGCCGCCATCCGCGCCGCACAGGAGGGGCTCGACGCGACCTTGGTCGAGCGGGACGCCTACGGGGGCGCCTGCCTGAACCGCGGCTGCATCCCCTCGAAGGCGCTGATCACGGGGAGCGGGCTCGCCCACGAGGCCGGCAACGCGGAGTTCATGGGCGTCCACGCGGACCCCGCCGTCGACATGGGGAAGATGGTCGAGTGGAAGGACGGCGTGGTCGACCGGCTGACGAGCGGCGTCGAGAAGCTCTGTAAGGCGAACGGCGTCAACCTGATCGAGGGGACCGCGTCGTTCGTCGACGAGCACACCGCGCGCGTCGCTCACGGCGGCGAGGGGCAGGGCTCCGAGTCGATCGAGTTCGAGCACGCGATCATCGCGACCGGCTCGCGGCCGATCCAGATCCCCGGTTTCGACTTCGCGGAGGACCACGTCTGGAGCTCCGCCGAGGCGCTCGACGCCGACACGGTCCCGGACCGGCTCGGGATCGTCGGCGGCGGCTACATCGGCATGGAGCTGGCGACGACGTACGCGAAGCTCGGCGCGGAGGTGACGGTCGTCGAGATGCTCGACGACATCCTCCAGCCGTACGAGGACGACGTGAAGCGGATCGTCCGCAAGCGCGCCGAGGAGTTGGGCGTCGAGTTCGGCTTCGGCGAGGGCGCCAGCGAGTGGTCGGAGGCGCCCGACGGCGGCTACCTCCTGCACACGGAGACGGAGGAGGGGGAGGAGTCGACCTACGGCGTCGACAAGATCCTCGTCGCGGTCGGCCGGCAGCCGGTCACGGACGGGCTCGACCCGGAGCAGGCCGGGATCGAGACCGACGACCGCGGGTTCGTCGACACCGACGATCGCACCCGCACCGCGGTCGAGCATATCCACGCAGTCGGCGACGTCGCCGGCGACCCGATGCTCGCGCACGCGGCCTCCAAGGAGGGGATCGTCGCCGCCGAGGTGATCGCGGGCGAGCCGGCCGCGATGGATCAGCAAGCGATCCCCGCGGCGGTCTTCACCGACCCCGAGATCGGGACGGTGGGGCTGACCGAGGAAGCGGCCGAGGCCGAGGGGTTCGACCCCGTCGTCGGCGAGATGCCGTTCAACGCCTCCGGCCGGGCGCTGACGACGGGCCACACCGAGGGGTTCGTCCGGATCGTCGCGGACGACGAGACGGGCTTCGTGCTCGGCGGGCAGATCGTCGGCCCGGAGGCCTCCGAGCTGGTCGCCGAGGTCGCGCTCGCGATCGAGATGGGCGCGACGCTGGAGGACGTGGCGGCGACGGTCCACACCCACCCCACGCTCGCGGAGGCGGTGATGGAGGCCGCGGAGAACGCCCGCGGGCAGGCGATCCACACGCTGAACCGGTAGGGAGGCGGCCGAGCCGACCGCCCCGTCTTCCCTTCTAAGCGGACGCGTCGTAGCCCGCCTCGTCAACCGCGTTCACGAGCGCGTTCGGGTCCGCGTCGCCTTCGACGATCGCCGAGTCGCTCTCGCGGTCGGCGGTCGCGCGCTCGACGCCCGCGACCCCCTCCAGCGCCTCCTCGACGCTCTGTTCGCAGTGGCCGCACGACATCCCTTCGACGGTGATGGTTCGACTCATCGTGCGCCGATATACGAGGGGGAGACGTTTGTCGCTTTTCGCTTCGCGAGTCCGGTTCGATCGCGGCACGCGCTTTGGAATCGTAAGCGAACTTGCGGAATAGTCTTGTATCGCGAGCCCGTGCCCGGCCCCATGCGCGATCTCGACGAGACGGACCTGGAGATCCTGTCGCTGCTGGCCGCGGACGCCCGGCGCCCGTTCAGCGAGATCGGCGACCGCGTGGGGCTGTCGGGACCGGCGGTCTCCGACCGCGTCACGCGGCTGGAAGAGACCGGAATCATCGAGGGGTTCACGGTCGACGTCGACCGCACGAAGCTCCGGGCCGGGGTTCCGGTGCTCGTGGACGCCGAACTGCCGCCGAGCCGTCCCGAAGCGCTCGACGCGGCGCGGGAGCGCGCCCGCGAGGCCGACGCCGTCGAGCACGTCTTCGTCACGGCCGAGGGCGACCTCCGGGTGTACGGGCGGGTGGAGGGGCGGAACGTCCGGGAGTGGGTGGCCGGGCTGTTCGAAGGGGTCGCCGTCGACGACTACGCCGTCACGCTGGTCGACGAGTTCGAGTGGACCCCCTCGATCGAGGGCGTGGAGTTCGCGTTGACCTGCGCGGAGTGCTCGAACACCGTCGATAGTGAGGGTGAAACGGCGCGGATCGACGGCGAGGTGTACCACTTCTGTTGCCCGTCCTGCCTGTCGCGTTTTAAAGAGCGGTACCAGCGATTGGAAGAAGGGGCGTGAGACGGGGTATAAGCGGCTGATCGCGGATCGTCGATGAACACCTGCAAGGCTCCGGTTGCTCATTTATAAACGATCGCTGACGGTGGAGCACCGGTGAACTTCTCCAAAGCCCCAGCCACTCGGCTATACGCGGTTGTCACCAGATCCCTGGTGAACACCACAAAGCCCCAGCCACTCGGCTATACGCGGTTGTCACCAGATCCCTGGTGAACACCACAAAGCCCCAGCCACTCGGCTATACGCGGTTGTCACCAGATCCCTGGTGAACACCACAAAGCCCCAGCCACTCGGCTATACGCGGTTGTCACCAGATCCCTGGTGAACACCACAAAGCCCCAGCCACTCGGCTATACGCGGTTGTCACCAGATCCCTGGTGAACACCACAAAGCCCCAGCCGCGAGGCGGGCGCACGCTCGCTGCGCGCTTCGGTCGCTCGCGTTGCTCGCTCCCTGCAGTGCTTCCGTCGCCTGTGCCCGCCTCGCGGCTGCCCCTTTGAGTCCCACCCAGACCGCACAGCACCGCACCTCACACCTCCCCAGCCTCGCGGCTCCCTCCGGTCGCCGCGTCCCTCG
>NZ_CVRT01000154.1 GCF_001261915.1 Halorubrum sp. SD626R | reverse complement strand
CGAAGGCGATTGCGGTCCTCTTCGAGCCGATCGCCCCCGAGAAGTGCGAGCGCCTGTGGGGCCAGCTCGGCGAGGACGGCTCGGTCCACGAGGCCACCGTCGAGGCGGCCCGCGAGGGTCCCGCCGGCGACCTCGCGGAGCCGACCGAGCTGTTCGAGCAGATCGAAGACGAGCGCGTCGAGGCGCTCAACGAGAAGCTGGAGTCGCGGGTCGCCGAGGCCGAGGCGGGCGATGGAAACGACGAGGACGAATCGACCGACGAAGCGGCTACCGACGAAGACGCCGAAACTGCCGACACCGACATGACCGACATCGAACCCCTCAGCGACGACCGGATTAGCTTCGACGACTTCCAGGAACTGGACATCCGAATCGGCCGGATCGAGGAGGCCGAGGGGATCGAAGGCGCCGACGACCTCCTGAAGCTGCGCGTCGACCTCGGCGCCGAGACGCGGACGATCGTCGCGGGACTGAAGCAGCTCCACGATGTCGAGGATCTGCCCGGGACGAAGGTCGTCGTGCTCGCCAACATGGAGAAGGCGGAGCTGTTCGGCGTCGAGTCGAACGGGATGGTGCTCGCCGCCGGGGACGAGGCCGACCTCCTCACGACCTACGAGGACGCCGGTCCGGGCACGAAAGTGAAGTAGGGACCGATCTCGCTTCTTTCGACCTCACGCGTCCAGCACTTCGATCAGGTTGCCCTCGGGATCGACGACGAACAGGATCGTGGTCCCGCTCTCGGTCGTCCGCGGTTCGCTGAGCGTTTCCACGCCGTCGTCGAGCCCGCGGTAGAATTCTTCCACGTCGTCGACCGAGAGCCCGAGGTGGACCGCGCCCGGTCGGTTCAACTCCGGGTCTTCGGTCGGCTCGCCCTCGGGGTCGTACGCGACGAGTTCGACGATCGTCTCGTCGTCGCCGTCGGCGACGAGGTGCGCGAAGTCGGCGGCCGCGCCGTCGACGGCGACGGCGTCCGCGAACGCCTCGCCGCCCACGGCGAACTCGGCGGCGACGTCGAGATCGAACGTCTCGGTGTAGAAGTCGACGGCGCGGTCGAGGTCGGCGACGGTGACGCCGACGTGGTGAGGAGTCGGATCGGACACGGGTCGAACGACGGCGACCGATTTCAAAACCGTGTCGGCCCGAGGCTCGGGTTCCCCTGCCCGCCGACCGGTCCCCGTCAGAGGAACCCGGCGAGCCCCACCGCGTTCGCGAGGGGGACGCCGGCGGCGACGGAGCCGATCAGGTAGCCGCCGATCGCGCCGCCGTTCAACAGGGGGAGCCCGGCGTGCGGCCGGCCCTTGATCACCCAGCTCATCAGGACGAGGAGCCCGGCGAGGCTCCCGACCATCGCGAGCAGCGCGGGGAGGTTGACGCCGAGGAGCGGGACCGCGAGCGCGGCCGCCGGGGAGAACGTCGCCGCGCTCGCGACCAGCACGGCCGGGATCACGGCGTCGCCGAGCCCGATGAAGAAGGCGTCGCGCTCCTCGATCGGGGTCGGGTCCGAGACGTCGGCGGCCTCGTCGTCTCCAGGAGTCTCGTCGCTTCCGGCGTCCTCGTCTCCGGCGGCCTCGTCGCCGCCGTCCCCGTCGGCGACCTCGGCGACGGTCGCGTCGTCGGGACCGTCGCTCCCTCCCTCTTCGTCGTCGCCGAGCAGCGAGTACGACAGCGACAGCGGGATCACGAGCACCACGGGGATGTTCAGGTCCATGACTCCCTCCGCGAGCGACAGCATGTGTTCGGTGCCGTACACGGATATCGCGTCGTAGACGGCGAGGACCGCCAAGAGGATCAGCGCGGGGAGCAGCCCGAACGAGATGCCGAACAGCCCGGCCGCGCCGGCGCCCATCAACACCCCGGCCGCGTCGATCACGTACCACTCGGGGTAGACGAGCAGTCCGACGCCGACCGCGACCGCCGGCACGGCCGCCGCCAGCGGCGACACCAGCGCGGTGAAGACGTACCACGAGAGCCACGCGGAGGTGCCGACGATGAGGAGCCGGACCGCGCCGTCGAAGTCGTACTTGAACGCGGCGAGCATCACCCCCGTCATGACCAGGATTGCCAGGACGTACACGACGCTGTTCGTCGGGTCGTCGGGGTTCTCGACCGCCTGATACCCGCTCTCGGCGAACTCGGGGACCAGCGCCAGCGCGCCCAGCTGAACGGCGAGGAACAGGCCGACGACGAAGGCGACGCCGCGGTACTCCCGGGGGAACATTCGACCGAGGGTTCGGCGTCCGGGGGTTTCGTCCTTGCGCTTCGCGTCGGCGAGTCGGTCGGGATCGACCCGGTCGAATCGGTCGAATCGGTCCGAAACGCGCTCGCTCGCCGCGAGAGGGATCCGGTGCCGCGAACGCAGACGGCACGCCGTCGCGCGCCGCAGAAGGGGTTCGGGTACGGTGTGGGAGCGGGTCGGACCCGAACCCGAGAGCCGACGGACGACGGACGGTGGAAGCGAGTGCCCGACCGGCCCGCCCGACGTGAGGCGGGCCGGTCGGTTTCGTCCGCGGCGTGTACGAACAGCCCGATGCGGCACAAGAAGCTACCGTCCGAATTATCAGATCCGATACCGATGCGGCGAGCGCAGCGGTATCGGAT
>NZ_CVRT01000153.1 GCF_001261915.1 Halorubrum sp. SD626R | reverse complement strand
CACGGCTCACATCAGATTCCCGCTTACGCCGGAGCGCAGGGGGCGGAATCCTCATATCAGTGAGTCGGACGAACCGACTCTGCGAAACCGGGCCGAGTTGAACGGGCCGAATTCGCGGATGCGTTCTTCGCATTACAACCGAGCGGGCTTATACACTTAAGCACGTCGGAACACTTCGACCGGCCGCGATGCGGCCGACCGTCGTCCCCCGCGCCGGGGGACCTTCGCATTCAACACGAATCCCGGGTTATACTTAACACCGTCGAACTACCACCGCCACGTCATGCGATTTCAATGAGAGCGGTTGTCACGACACGGTGCGACCGGGGCCCGTCACGGCGATCAGTGCAGCAGAGTTCTCGTCCGAGCGATCGGAGCCGATCTGCGAGTATTTATATATTTTCTGTCAATAGATCGCCGAGCGTTCCAGGTGCACCGCCGGGAGTTCAGAGCGCATCACTGAGAGTTCGGAGACGACTATTTCTCACCGGTGGTCCCCGTTCGTCGGCGTCCGCGGGTTTCGGGTACCCGCACTCGGGCTCGAAGGGCGAGCGAACGGCGACGGCGAGGACGCGTCGCGAGCGATCGTTTATACCACGGGCGTTTATAAGGGAGGGGGACGCATATAAAAGCGAACGATGACGAACCCTGCTGATTCGATCGAGATCCAGAACGTCGTTGCATCAACCGGAATCGGCCAAGAACTCGACTTGGAAGCGCTCGCGGAGGACCTCCCGGGCGCGGATTTCAACCCGGACAACTTTCCGGGGCTCGTCTACCGGACCCAGGAACCGAAGGCGGCCGCGCTTATCTTCCGGTCGGGGAAGATCGTGTGTACGGGCGCGAAGAGCATCGACGATGTCCACGAGGCCCTCGGTATCATCTTCGAGAAGCTCCGCGGGCTCCAGATCCCGGTCGAAGAGGACCCGGAGATAACCGTACAGAACATCGTGTCGAGCGCCGATCTCGGCCACAACCTCAACCTCAACGCGCTCGCGATCGGCCTCGGCCTAGAGGACGTCGAGTACGAGCCGGAGCAGTTCCCAGGGCTCGTCTACCGGATGGACGAACCGGAGGTCGTCATCCTCCTGTTCGGCAGCGGGAAGATCGTCATCACCGGCGGGAAACGCACCGACGACGCCGAGGAGGCCGTCGAAGAGATCGTCGAGCGGATCGAGGGACTCGGTCTGCTCGGCTGAGCGTTCGCTCGATCGTATCGGCTCGATCAGTCGCGAGGCGTCGAACCAGCAGTGCTCGGTCGGTCGGCGAAGCGTCGGCGCGGAATCGACCGTACGAGGTTACCCCGAGAGGGGAAGCGACCGGGGATCGGTCTCGCCGGAACCGTTACGTGGCGCTGTCTCCCGTCAGTACGTCCTTGACGACGCTCGGGTCCTCCAGCAGTTGGTGTTTCGTGTAGCTTCCCTCCGCGCTCCCGCCGCTGTGTTTCGACTGTTCGATGATGTCGAGGAACGCGTGCTCCTTGAGGAGGTCTCGGACGCGACGAAGCGAGAGGCTGTCCGACCCCTCCTGCCGGCAGATGTTCTCGTAGATCTCGTACACGCGACTGGTACGGAACCCGTCCTTACGTCCGTTCGAGAGGGACAACAGCGCGAGCGCCTGAAGGACGTACCGGGAGTGT
Organism: Halorubrum sp. SD626R; assembly: GCF_001261915.1. GTDB lineage: Archaea > Halobacteriota > Halobacteria > Halobacteriales > Haloferacaceae > Halorubrum. The sequence continues at coordinate 49,727 of NZ_CVRT01000153.1, read as the reverse complement.
GGCGTCGACCCGCGGATGAGTTCACGGAACCGGTCCGTCTCGGCGCGCTGGCGCGCCTGCGTCACGAACTCCTCGCGAACGGTCGGTTCGTCGTTTCCCTGCGCGATCTCGCCGGCGTATCTGAGGATATCGATCGCCTTCCGCGCGTCCCCGTGCTCGCGCGCCGCGAGCGCCGCGGCGCGCGGAATCGTGGACGGGTCGAGTACGTCGTCGTGGAACGCGTCCGCCCGCGCCTGCATGATCTCCCGGAGCTGGTTCGCGTCGTACGGCGGGAACACGAATTCGCGCTCACAGAGGCTCGATTTGACCCGCTCGTCCATCCGGTCTTTGTACTGGATCTTGTTGCTGATCCCCACGACGCCGAGCTTGCAGTCCGTGATCTTCCCGGCCTCGCCCGCGCGTGATAGCTGCATCAGGATCGCGTCGTCGTCGAGTTTGTCGATCTCGTCGAGGATGACGAGCACGACATCGTACCGCTGGTCGAGGATGCGCCAGAGCCGCTTGTAGTACGTCGAGGTCGACAGCCCCTTATCCGGGACGTTAATCCCGGTCGCGTCGGGGTCGTTCACGCCGTCGGCGATCGTCTGGACGGCCTGCGTCTCGGTCGTGTCCTGCGCGCAGTCGACGTACGCGAAGGTGGCGTTGACGCCCTCCTCGCCGGCGGTCGAGACGAGTCGCTTCGAGACGTACTTCGCGCAGAGCGACTTCCCGGTCCCCGTCTTCCCGTAGATGAGCACGTTGCTCGGACTCTGCCCGAAGATGGCCGGGTTGACCGCATTCGCGAGATCGGCGATCTCGTCGTCCCGACCGACGATTCGGCCTTCGCCGGGGAGGTGACTGATCTCGAGGAGTTCCTTGTTCGCGAATATCGGGTCCTCCCGAGTGAAGAGGTCGTCCGCTGCGTCCATGGGATCGACACCGGGTTTCCGGTGAAATGCGTTCCGTTTCGAGCGTGTAGTGAGTTAGGAGGGTTGAGACACACACCGGGTTTCCGGTGAAACGGGGTCGGTGGGGTGGGTAGTTTTCCGTTGGGGTGGTATTCCGTGGAGGTGGAGGTGGAATTCCGTGGAGGTGGAGGTGGAATTCCGTGGAGGTGGAGTACCATAGAAGTGGAATTCCCTGAGGGCTGGTAATGTTGCATGGAAGAGAGCGATGTGGAGTAGGTAAGAGAACCACAAGGAGATCGATTCCATCACACAATCGTATTCACCGGAAACCCGGTGTCTATCGCATGACTTCTCGTAGCTGGATACGGCTTCACACAGCCGGAAAACGTGGGAATCGACGATAGAGTGTCGGATCGCCCTGCACCTTTCCGATGAAAGTCTCTCGACTATCGAGAGAAGTTTCTCGACCATTGGGGTCAATGGAGTATACTCAAAACTAGTTTATAATTCTTTATAGAATTAGCGGGGATCGGAGAAGATGGTCGGAGAAAGCTCTCAGTGGTTTTAGAGCTCTCGGTAGTCTTAGCGAGAAGTTTCTCGATGGGTTCAGGGAAGAACCGACTCCCGCAACGACCCCATCTGCCGCACTCCCCCATTTCACCGGAAACCCGGTGTGTCACTCTAGCCTCAACGCATCGCTCCCCGAAATAGACGAGGAACAGACGAGACGAGGAACAAATAAGACAAGAAACAGGTGAGACGAGAGGAGAAACGAATATCCAACAGAAAGCGTCCGACGAAGGGCGCCCGTCGAAGCGACGCGACTCGAAGGAGTCGATGGTCGATGACCGCTATTCTTGTGCGTCGACGACCGCCACGCTCGCCAAGTTGACGATGTCTTTCACCTCGTCACCGCGCTGGAGGACGTGAACGGGCTGATCCATGCCGACCAGCATCGGACCGATGGCCTCCGCTCCGCCGAGGCGCTGGAGTAGCTTGTACCCGATGTTCCCCGCTTCGAGGTTCGGGAAGACGAGAACGTTCGCGGCCTCGTCGAGCTCCGAGAACTCGTAGGTCCCGTTGAGGATATCGTCGACGACGGCGGTGTCGGCCTGCATCTCCCCGTCGACGGGGAAGTCGACTCCCTCGTCTCCGTGGAGGATATCGACGGCCTCTCGGGGCTTCTGGGTCCCCTCGTTGTCGACGCTTCCGAAGTTGGAGTACGACAGCATCGCCGCGCGCGGCTCGACGTTGAACCGCCGGGCGAGGTCCGCGGTGTGGCGGGTGACCTCGGCCAGCGTCTCCGCGTCCGGGTCCTGGTTCACCGTGGTGTCGGCACAGAATATCACCCGATTCTTGAACGTGAGCATGTACACGCCGGCGATCGTGTCGGTGTCGTCGTCAGATCCGATCACCTGCAGCGGCGGTCGGAGCGCCGACGGATAATGGTGCGTCAGCCCGGTGAGCATGGCGTCCACGTCTCCGGACTTCACCATGACGCTCCCGAGGTAGTTCGTGTCGCGTCGGACCAGCTCGTTCGCCTCCCGGCGGGTGATCCCTTTCCGCTTCCGGAGCTCGTGGAGCCGGTCCCCGTACGCCGACACGTCGCGGTGTTCCGGATCGACGATCTCCGGCTGGAACGAGAGCCCGAGCCGGTCGGCCGTCCGACCGATTTCGTCGGCGTCGCCGAGCAGCACGGGATCCGCGATGCCCTGCTCCGAGAGCTGGTAGGCCGCGCGGATCATCTTTTCGTCGGTCCCCTCCGCGAGCGCGATGCGCTTCGGGTCGCTCTTCGCCTTGTTCAGGACGACGCGCATCATCTCGCGGGATTTCCCGAGCCGCGCCTCCAACTCCTCGCGATACCGTTCGAGGTCGATTTCCGTCCGCGCGGCGCCCGACTCCATCGCCGCCTCCGCGACGCTCGGCGCGACCTCGAAGAGGACGCGCGGATCGAGCGGCTTCGGGATCACGTAGTCCGGGCCGAACTGGAGCGGGTCGTCGCCGTACGCCTTCACCACGGCGTCGGGGACGTCTTTCCGCGCCAGCTCGGCGAGCGCCTCGGCGGCGGCCCGCTTCATCTCCTCGTTGATCTCCGTCGCGCGCACGTCGAGCGCGCCCCGGAAGAGGAACGGGAACCCGAGGACGTTGTTCACCATGTTCGGGTAATCCGACCGCCCGGTTGCCATGATCACCGTGTCGTCGCGGGCGTCCTTCGCGTCCTCGTAGGTGATCTCCGGGTCGGGATTCGCCATCGCGAAGATGATCGGGTCGGCGGCCATCGACCGCACCATCTCCTGCGAGACGATTCCGCCGACGGAGAGCCCGACGAAGACGTCGGCGCCCTCCATCGCGTCCGACAGATCCCCGCCCGCGGCGTCGCTGGCGAACTGGCTCTTGTACTGGTTGACCTCGCCCGCGTCGACGCGCTCCTCGGTGATGATCCCGGAAGAGTCGCACATCGTGATGTTCTCTTTGCGCGCGCCGAGTGAGACGTAGAATCGAGCGGTCGCGATGGCGGACGCGCCAGCCCCCGAGAAAACGATCTCGATCTCGGAGAGGTCCTTCCCGGAGATCTCGACCGCGTTCGTCAGGGCGGCGCCGGAGATGATCGCGGTGCCGTGTTGGTCGTCGTGGAACACGGGGACATCCATCTCGTCGCGGAGGCGCTCCTCGATCTCGAAGCATTCCGGCGCCTTGATGTCCTCTAAGTTCACGCCGCCGAACGTCGGCTCCATCGCGGAGACCGCCTCACAGAACGGGTCGACCGAATCGATGTCGAGCTCGATGTCGAAGACGTCGATGTCGGCGAAGCGCTTGAACAGCACGCCTTTCCCCTCCATCACCGGCTTCGACGCCGAGGCCCCGATGTCGCCGAGCCCGAGGACCGCCGATCCGTTCGAGACGACCGCGACGAGGTTCCCCTTCGCGGTGTACTCGAAGACGGATTCCGGGTCTGCAGCGATGTCGCGGCAGGGCGCCGCGACGCCCGGAGAGTACGCTAACGAGAGGTCTCGCTGCGTGTTCGTCGGCTTCGTCGTCTCGATGGCTATCTTCCCCGGCGGCTCCTCTCGGTGATATTCCCGCGCGTCGTCATCCAGTCCCATGTCCACCTCCATTCACGAACAGAGTAAAAAGGTATGTGAACACGTCGAAGGTGTCGTTCGACGTTCGACGTTTCCCGATCGAAATCGAACGTTCGCCCGAGGCATCAGATACAATACGACAGTCGACGCTGACGGGGCGATTCGGCGGTCAAGAGGCGAGGCGATTCGGCGGTCAAGAGGCGAGGCGATTCGGCGGTCAAGAGGCGATCCGCAGTCGAGAGACGATCCGGATCGCGACCCAGCGGTCACCGGAGTTAGCGGTCACCGAATCTGCCCGTCACCAGAGTTACCGGTTACCAGAATCGCCGGAATTCGACTCCGAACCATCTGACTCCGAACCATCTGACCCCGAACCGTCTGATCCCGAGGCGCGCGATTCCGAACCACCCGATCCAGAGGCGCCCGGTCTCGACGATCCATGCGCTTTGGAGCCGAGATCAGGGTGGAGCAGGGCGAGGTCTCGGTCCAGTCCGCCGAGCGTCGAGACTTCATAGGCGATCCGGTACGAGCGCGTGATCACCCGCACGGGCAACACCAAGGCCAAGAGGACGGCGACTCCCGCGAGCGCCACCAGCACGACCGCCGACGCTCCGGCCGCGGTTCCGAGCAGCGCACCGAGCCCGCCCAGCGCGGCCGCGACGAGGAGGAGCGCGAGGCCGCCGATCGCGGCCACGAGCGCGAGGGCGAACGCGAACGCGACTCCCTCGACGACCGACAGCCCCAGACCGACGACGACGTGGGCGACGAGATACACCAGCACCTCGGCCCACTCGGCGCGCAGCGTAGTCCAGATCCGCCGCCACCCCCCAAGCACGCCGGTCTCCCGAACGACCATCGTCGGCACAACGAACTCGTAGGTGAAGCGGAGCGCGAGCGCGGCGAGCGCGACGAGCGCCGCCCCGGCGAGACCGAGCGCGACGAGCGGCCCGCCCGAGAGCGATCCCACCGTCCCGGCGAGCGAGTCGAGCGGCGCCCACCCGGTCGGAGCGTCCGCGGCGACCGCGACGAGAATCCCCAGCGCGACGGGCGCCGCCGCCGCGGCGCTCAGTACCGCGGTGAACAGGAACAGGCCGAGCGACTGGCGCAGGCGCGCGAGGAACGGCCGCCAGAGCCGGACGCGATTCGTCCGAAGCGCGTCGTAGAAGACCAGCCGCAGCGACAGCGACGCTACCGAGACCGCGACGATCAGGAGAACGACCGCACCGGCGGCGACCGCGATCACGCCCGGATCGACCGCTTCGGTGAGCGCGTCGGAGGGTATCGAACCCGGATCGATGCCCCCGGATCCCGAGCCGCCGCTCCCGGATCCCCCACTGACGCCCCCGGATTCCGAGCCGACGGCGGGATCGGGATCGATTCCCTCCGGCGGCGTCACCCCCGCATCGGACGCGAGGGAGACGGTCGCGTTCGCGCTCGCGCCGCCGCCACCGCCCATCAGGAGCACGAGGAGGGCGAGTTTCGCCCAGCGGACGAGGCTGAACGGGAACAGGAACCGGCGCGTGGCGTCGACCGCGTCGTCGAGCGCGTCGACGGCGTGCCAACTCATGTGCGGCGGTTCTCGCGGATCCCATATATAACATGTCGAGGGAGAGATCGGATCGCCCGCCTCGGCCCGACCGCAGTCCTTTACGCCGAACGGCGCGTGGAGTCGGGTATGAAGATTCGCGGGGAGCGAGAGTGCCAGCAGTGCGGCGCCCGGTGGTCGTACTACGAGACGGGGAGCGTGGAGTGTCCGGACTGCGGGGACCTCCGGAGCGTCGGCGTCGACGACCGCACGACGCACACCGACGCGCCCGCGACGCTCGACCTCGGCGCCCACCGCGCCCGGTTTGGGGACGCGAGCGGGACCCTTCCCGCGGAGGGCGTCGACGAACTCAAGTCGGACCTCCGCGAGTACGTCCGGAAGCGCGGCTTCGTCCGCGGCGGCGAGCTCCTCCCGCTCGACGGGACGTACCTCGCGGCCCGAGAGCTGCTGGAGGCGGTCGACTGCTACGACCGGCTCCGCGATCCCGCCGACGCGGACAGCGAGTACCTCCTCGAACTGCTGGCCGGCGCCGACGACGGCGGCCGCCCCGCGACGGCGACCGTCCCCGAGCGGCTCCGCGAGGCTCGCGGGATGGCGGCCGCGGGCGCCGTCGACGAGTACCGGAGCGACCTCCTCGCGTTCCTCGACGAACTCGAGACCGGGGACGATTCCGCGACCGGCGAGGGTTCCGCGACCGGCGAGAGTTCCGCGACTGGCGAGGGTCCGGCGGCCGACGGACCGACGGTCTCCGTCGACACGGGCGGCGACGGCGACGATCCTCGGTCACGGATCGCCCCGACCAGAGAGCTCCTCGAACGGCTCCGCGACCGAGCGAAGCGCGTCGAGGCGCTCAACGGCGACGTTCCCGCGACGGACGCAGACGCTCTCGTCGACGCCGCGGACGCGCTCGGCGAGTACGTCCGGACCGGCGACGACGCGGCCGTCGAACGGGCCCGGTCGGGACTGGCCGAACTGGACGCCTGAGCCGCGACGACCGCGACGGAATCACGCCTGATACTTTCGGGGTCACATTCAACCGCCGGCCCGCAGACCTCCGGACATGCCGCGGTTCGACGTCCACGACCACCGTCACGCGCTGAAACAGCTCAGAGACACGGGATCGACGGCCCTCTGGGAGAACCGGAAGGACGTCTCGTGCCCGGTCTGTAACGCGCCGTTCGAACGGCTGTTCACCACGCGCGAGACGGGGACGACGTTCCCGGAGAGCGACGGCGCGAGGTTCTGTCTCCTCCGCGACGAGGACGCGATCCACCTCTTCCGGCACTGATCGGTCTGTCGCCAGCGACTGAACCGCTCAGTCGCCGGTGTCTAAACTCAGTCGCCGGCGACCGGATCGACCTCTGGCTCCGGATCGTCGATGTACCGGTCAGTCCACGTTCCCCGAGCGAACCAGGCGACGCCGACGATCGCTCCGAGTATGTTCCCGAGCGCCATCCCGACCCAGACCCCTGTCTCTCCCCACCCGAGGATAAACACCAGGTAGCCCACGCTGGCGACGCGGCCGACCCAGAGGGTGAGTATCGAGATCACCATCGCGGTCTTCGTGTTGCCGGCGCCGCGGAACGCGCCGAGGATCACCTGCGAGACGCCGATGAAGGCGAACTCGACCGAGCGGATCCTGACGTACTCGACCGCGTACCCGACCGTCGCCGGCGCGTCGGGCACGTCGCCGAGGAACGCGCCGACGATCGGCTCCGTGAACGTCACTGCGACCACGGCGACGAGGAACATCACGCCCGCCCCGGTCCCGGCGGCGAGCTTGACCGACCGCGCGGCGCGGTCCGCCCGGTCCGCACCGAGGTTCTGCCCCACCATCGTGTCGATCGCGCGCCCGAGTCCCATCGCGGGCAGGAAGACGAGCGAGATGAGCCGGTTGCCGAGCCCGTACGCCGCCACCACCGGCGGCGAGAACGTGACGACCATCGCCGTGAGCGTGATCATGGCGAGCGCGCTGGTCGTCTGTTCGACGCTGGAGGGGAGTCCGAGACTGAAGATGTCGCGGATGAACGTCGGATCCGGCACGAGGTGGCTCACCGAAACCGCCGGCCCGAGCCCGGTGGCGAACAGGAGCCAGATACCGATGCCGGTGGCGACCCCCCGCGAGAGGATCGTCGCCAGCGCGGCCCCCTCGATACCGTATCCGGTGAAACCGGTGACCGCGAACAGCGACGCCTCCAGCGCGACCGGGTCGAGGGCGCCCACGGCCGGGACTCCCGCGAGCCAAGCGAACAGCGGGTTGTCGGCGAACCCGAAGATGAGGAACGGGTCGAGGAGGACGTTCAGCACGACGGAGACGAGCATCACCGCCATCGGCGTCCGGGTGTCGCCGTAGCCGCGCATCAGCGCGGAGAAGACGAAGAAGCCGAACATCAGCGGGATGCCGGCGAAGATGACCTCCATGTAATCGGCCGCGAGCGGGATCACCGTCGCCGCCGTGGCCGGGTCGCTCGGGAGGAGCTCCAGCGCCGGACGCGTGTAGAAGTACCCCGCGATCCCGATGAACACGGAGAGCACGGAGACCGTGAAGATGGTCTGTCCCGCGACCAGCCCCGCCGACCCGTCGCCGTCGGCCCCCGTGTACTGGGCCACGAGGATGGCGCCGGCGGTGGTGAAGCCGCCGGCAACCGCGATGAGCAGGAAGATCAGCGGGAACGCGAGGCTGATCGCCCCGACCGCCTCCGCCGACAGGCGCCCCAGATAGAGCGTGTCGACGACGTTGTACGTCACCTGTAACAGCTGGATGACGACGATGGGCCAGGCGAGTCGAAACAGCGGCCGCACCAGACTCCCCTCGGTGATCGACTCCTCGGGGACGCGCTCGTCGTCGCTACCGGCTTCACCGTGGTCGCCGTCATCATCAGCACCGTCGACTTCGCCACCACCGGCGCCGTGGATATCGCCACCACCGACGTCGTCGCCGTCGCCATCGCCGGCTTCGTCGCCGTCGCGCGAACCGTTCTCGGCGGTTCCCGGATCGGAATCTGTTGGATTCTCGGAGGGCTCGTCGCTCACTGACTTATAAATCGGCCGCTCCGTGAATCAGACTTCCGGTTCCGGCGGCCCGCGCGTCGGACCGCCTCAGTCCCCGTCGCCGCCGGTCGGGACGTCCCGCTCCGGGGATTCACCGGTGGACTCCTCGATATCCGAATCACCGCTCTCGGGACCAGCCGCTCGCGAGTCGACCGTCCGACCGCCGCGGGCCCCGCCGTCGTCGGGCTTGTCCCCGGCCCGCTCGCCGGGGGGGCGCCCGTCTTCCGGACCCCCGACCCGCGCGACGCCGGAGGTGTCGTCGAAGACGAGGTGGCGGTGCGGGTACGCCATCTCGACGTCGGCGTCGGCGAGGCGCTCGCGGATTCGGGTGTTGACGTCCGACTGCACCTTCGCGAGCTTGTACGGCTTCTTCACCCAGTACCGGAGCCGGAGCAGGATCCCGTCGTCGCCGAACTCGTGGAGGCGGCAGTCCGGGCTGGCGGTGTAGCGCGCGACGCCGATCCGGATGTCCGGGCCCCCGTCGATCACCGCGTCGCAGTCCCGGGCCGCCCGCTCGATGAGGCGCCGGCCCTCCGAGATGTCGCTCTCGTAGGTGACGAGCACGTCGATGGTGCGCCGCGTGCGCTCGTCCTCCGCGGAGAAGTTGGTCACGTCGCGCTCGCGCATGGTCCCGTTCGGAACGACGATGAACGTGTTGTCGAGCGTGAAGATCTTGGTGTACCGGATGGTGATGTCCTCGACGAACCCCGTCGTCCCGTTCTCTAACTCGATCATGTCCCCGATCTCGAACGGCTGGTCCGCGAGGATGAACACGCCGTTGATGAAGTTCCCGACGAGGGGGGCGAGGATGATCCCGATCACGGCCGAGAACACCGCCGTCCCGACGAGCAGATCGGTGAACTGGAAGCCGGCCACTTGAAGTCCGATCAGGAACGCGACCGCGACCGTCCCGACCCGGACGCCGCGGACGATCGTCTGCGCAACGCTCTGTCTCGACACCCGCCGCGCGACGGGCCGCCCGATGAGCCGGACGAGGAACTTCGAGACGAGCGCGCCCAGCGCGACCGACAGGACCACCACTAGGACCCGCGAACCGGGGATCCCGGCCAACCGCGAGACGGCGTCCGTCACCGGACCGAGAACCTGTCCCGGCGCCGCGCCCGCGGGCAGTGCCATAGGGAATCCGGCGTCGCCCACCCGAAAAAGGGTTTCTCCCCGCGAGCGGGGTCAGCTCGAAACGGTCCTCCGCGAACGATACTCCGCGAACGGTCCCTCGCGAACGGTCCTTCGCAAACGATCCTCTACCGAGATTCCCGCGGGACTGGGCAATCACTAACACCCCGCCGGGCCAACCACCGATCATGTCGGACACCCCGCCGGCCCGGCCGTCGTCCAGCGTCACGAACGAGTCCGCGCGAGCGACGTCCTCGTCGCCGGCTTCTCGTCGTTCGGCCTCGCGGGGCTGACCGCCGTCGATAGACCCGGCTCCGAAAGCGCGTACTACTCGGCTCATAGTAAAAAGCTATACCGGAGGGACGCGTCGATATCGGTATGACCGACGATCTCCGCGACACCCTCGATCACGTCGGGGACCGGTTCAACCTCGGCGAGTACGAGATCGACGCGTACCTCGCGGTGTTGGAACACGGCGAACTGACGGCGAGCGACATCGCCGACCGGACGGACATCCCGCAGCCGCGCGTCTACGACACGGTGCGGAGCCTCTCGGACCGCGGGCTCGTGGAGCTCCGCGAGTCGCGCCCGATGAAGATCGTCGCCGTCGACCCGGACGACGCGTTCGGCGACCTCCGGTCGTCGTTCGCGGAGATGGTCGACGAGCTGGGGGCGCGCTACACCGCCCCGACCCGGGAGACCGAGGCCGTCTCCCTCGTGAAGTCGCGATCGACGATCCTCCGGTACCTGGAGGAGATCATCGCCGGCGCGGAGTACGAGCTCGCCGTCTCGCTGACCCCCGGCCTGCTCCGTCGCTTCCGCGACGACCTCGCCGCGAAGGTCGCCGAGGGCGTCAGCGTCGAGCTGCTCGTCACCCCCGCGTCGAAGGCGCCGGACCCGGACGAGTTCGACTACCTCGAGGTCGCGACCATCGCTCGGGCGCGCCGCGGGATCACCACGCCCGTCCTCGCGGTCGCCGACGGGGAGTACTCCGTCTACGCGACCCAGGACGCGCTCCGCGACGACCGCGAACGCTACGGCGTCATCTTCAACCGCTCCGCGCTCGGCTTCCTCGTCTCGGGCTTCTTCGGCACCGTGCTGTGGACGACCGCCGAGACGCTCGCCACCGACGGGGCGGATCGCCCGTTCCCGCGCCGCTACGCGTCGATCCGCCGCGCCGTCAAGGACATCAGGGAGTTCGGCGGCGAGGGCTTCTACGCCGCTGTCGAGGGACGAGACATCGAGACGGGCGAATCGGTCACCGTCCGCGGCCGCGTCGTCGATCTCGCGTTCGAGGAGTCGGAGGAAGTCGCCTCGCTGATAGTCGAGACCGAGTCCGGTCAGGTCGAGATCGGCGGCCGCGTCGCGGCCCTCGAAGACGTCGAGGGACAGGAGATCGTCATCGGCCGCGACGCGCCCCCGGCGTTGTAAGTCGAGACCGCGCATCACCGCGACCCGGGCGACCGCAGTGAGTCACCGGTCAGAACCCCTGTGTCGCCGTAACACACTTAAGAACACGCTCTGTACCCACAGTTAGTGGCATCCCGACAGGGCGGGCCGGGAGACGCGGAGTCATCCCGTCCCGGATCGACGGAGCGTCGGACCGCGTCCACGACCGCGCCGGCGGGGTCACGCCGGCGGGCGGCGAGGTCGAACCCGCTCCCCTTCGACCCCGAGACCGGCGACTCCCGCCGGCGGGGCTCGGCCTCGGATCGCCGGTCCGCAGGTCGCCGGTCTTCCGGTCACCGATCCTCGGTGGCGCGGACTGCGGAGGACCCGCCGATCCGCGACCCCGGGCTCTACGCCCTCACCGATCACTTCCGCGACCGGCTGGAACAGCCCGGCCGTTACGTGTCGACGCGCACCGTGAGCGACGCGATCCGCCGGGGGCAACTCCGCTGGAACCGGACCGACGGCTGGCGGTTCGCCCTCGTCGAGGGCGGGATCCGGTTCGTCGTCGTCGTCGGCGACACGGAGACCAACTCCCCGGTCGTCGTCACCGGCTGGACCGAGGTGGCCGACCGCGAGGCGGCCCTCGACGCCCGCCGGTGGGACCCCGTCGACGTCGACACCATCGCCGTGCGGGCGGCGCTCAGCGAGTCGTCGTCGACGCCGATCCCGGACCGAATCCGGCCTCGGACCGTGACCCGCCCGTTCGTCGTCGGCGACCACCGCCTGAAGACCGAGCCGGGCGAGCCGTATGTCCGCTGCGCCGACTGCGGCTGCCGGTTCCGCTCGAAGGACGCGATCACGTCCCGCGGCTGTCACGGGCGCTCCGGTCGGTAAATCCGCGGCCGAGGGGCGTTCCGCCGGCCCCCGACCGCGGACGCTACCCCTTTCAGCGTCGCGCCCGAACCGGAGCCAATGACCGACGACCCCGGCGACGCCGCCGGCGAGGACGATTCCGCGGCCGACGGCGACCTCTCGTTAGACCGCTTTCACGAGGCGCTCGAAGCCGAGGAGCGCCCGATCGCGACCGCCAGCGAGGTCGCGCGCCGGCTCGGCACGACGCAGTCGGCCGCCCGCGACGCGCTGGCCGCGCTCGTCGACCGCGGCGACGTGGACCGGCTCGACGTCGAGAGCGACCCGGTCGTCTTCTACCCGACAGACTGGGGCCGACTGGCGACCCGCGAGCGCGTCGTCGCCTTCCCGAACCGCCGCGAGATCGTCGTCGACCGCCCGACGCAGTTCACCCGCGCGCGGCTCTCGCAGTTCGCGCACCTCGTCGACACCACCGGAACGGAGCCCGGAACCCGCGGGTACCTCTACCGGATCCGGCAGGAGGACGTGTGGGCCGCGCCGTTCGACGACGCCGACGCCCTGATCGCGAGCCTCCGGTCGGTGCTCCCGCGCCGGTACGACCACCTCGAAGAGTGGGTCCGCGACCAGTGGCGCCGCGCGCACCGCTTCCGCCTGTACACCCACGAAGACGACTACGTCGTCTTGGCGGCCGCCTCCGAGAGCCTGATGGGGAACGTCGCCGACCAGCACCTTGACGACGACCACCTCCGGGCGCCCATCTCCGAGACGGAGGCGTGGGTGAACGAGGACGCCGTCGCCGAGGTCAAGCGCGCCCTCTACGACGCCGGCTACCCGGTCGAGGACGACCGCGGCCTCGACGTCGGCGACCCGGTCGACATCGACCTCACCACCGACCTCCGGCCGTATCAGGAGGCGTGGGTGGAGACGTTCCTCGAACGCCGTTCGGGGGTGTACGTCGGCCCGCCCGGCTCGGGCAAGACCGTCGCCGCCATCGCGACCATCGCGGCGGTCGGCGGCGAGACGCTCATCCTCGTCCCGTCCCGAGAGCTCGCCGACCAGTGGCGCGAGGAGCTTCTCGAACACTCCACGGTCGATCCCGCCGACATCGGACTGTACCACGGCGGGCAGAAGGAGATCCGACCGATCACGATCGCGACCTACCAGACCGCGGGGATGGACCGCCACCGGAGTCTGTTCGACTCCCGGAAGTGGGGACTGATCTGCTTCGACGAGGCCCACCACATCACGGCCCCCGTGTTTTCCAGATCCGCGGAGTTACAGGCGAAACACCGCCTCGGTCTCTCCGCCACCCCGGTCCGCGAGACCGGCAGTGAGGAGGAGATCTACACCCTGATCGGCCAACCCATCGGCGCCGACTGGGACGAGCTGTTCGAGGCGGGGTTCGTCCAGGAGCCCGAGGTCGAGATCCGGTACGTCCCGTGGCGCGACGAGCTGGCCCAGAACGAGTACGCCAGCGCGGACGGCCGCGAGCGCCGCCGGCTCGCCGCGGAGAACCCCGCGAAGATAGAGGAGATCCGGTACCTCCTCGCGGCGCACCGCGACAAGAAGGCGCTCGTCTTCATCGAGTTCCTCGATCAGGGCGAGGCGATCGCCGACGCGCTCGGGGTCCCCTTCATCAGCGGCGAGACGCCGCACCGGGAGCGCGCGGAGCTGTTCCGGCGGTTCCGCGAGAGCGGCGGGCGCGGAGACGACGAGCGGGAAGAGCTCGGTTCGGACGGCGACGACATCGACACCCTCGTCGTCTCCCGCGTCGGCGACGAGGGGATCGACCTCCCGAACGCCGAGGTCGCGGTCGTCGCCAGCGGGCTCGGCGGCTCCCGCCGGCAGGGGTCTCAGCGCGCGGGCCGGACGATGCGCCCCGCCGGCTCCGCGCTCGTCTACGTGCTCGCGACTCGCGGCTCCGGCGAGGAGGAGTTCGCGCAGCGCCAGATGCGGCACCTCGCGCGCAAGGGGATACGGGTGCGCGAGACGAACGTGGCGGAGTGAGGCGGCGCGCCGGCGGCGAAGCAGAGCGGCGCGCCGGCGGCCGAATCGGTCAGTCCAGCCCGTCGCGCAGCGCTCTCGCCCCCTGCTCGACCGACGCGATCGGGTCCGCCGGGTCGTCGTGCTCGTAGACGAGCCACTCGACGCCCGCGTCTCGCGCGCTCGCGACCACCGAGTCGAGGTCCACGTTGCCCTCGCCGAGCGCGACCGACTCGCCGCGATCGACATCCATATCCGTGGCGTGGAGGTGCGTGACCCGGTCTGCGTGTCGGTCGATCAGCGCGGCGGGGTCGGCCTCGCCGGCGAGCGCCCACCCGACGTCGACCTCGAACTCGACGCGGTCGTCGGTCCGGTCGATCAGCCGCTCGATCGCCGGGTCGCCGTCGACGGTCGCGAACTCCCCGTCGTGGTTGTGGTACGCGAGCCGGAGGCCCTCGGCCTCGAGGGCCGCCGCGAGGTCGGTCAGCCGCGTCGCGACCGCGTCGACCCCGGCGGCGCTCTCGAAGTGTTCGGCGTCGAGCCACGGGACGACGAGCGTGTCGACGCCGAGCCGGTCGTAGCGGTCGACGGTCTCGTCGAAGTCGGCTTCCAGCGCCTCGGGCGGCGTGTCTTCCAGCGCCTCGATCGGGACGTGCGCGGACGCGGCGTCCAGGCCGTTCCGGTCGAGCGCCGCGAGCACCTCGTCGGTCGGCCACTCGCGAACTCGGTAGGCGAACTCAACCCCGTCGTAGCCGGCCCGCCCCACGCGGTCGAGCAGCTCCGGGAGGGGCGCGTCGAGCGAGCGCAGCGCGTACAGTTGGACCGCGACGTCGACCATGTCGGGCGTCTCTCGCCCAGCGACGTATCAGTTCGGGTACATCGCGGTCGCGACGACACTGACTGGCGGTCGACCCCCGGCACGCCGCCGAAGCTTTGAACACCCGCTCCGCCGACCTCGCGGTATGGACACCACCGACTCCTCGGGCGGGACGGATCCCGGCGGCTCCGACGGCCCGACCGTCGCCGAGGCGGTCGTCGACCAGATGCTCGCCCGGGGGATGGACGTCGCCTTCGGGATCCCCGGGAAACAGACGCTCCCGCTCAACCGGGCGCTGGCCGACCGCGACGCGCGGTTCGTCGTCGCGCGCCACGAGACGGCCGTCACCCACCAGGCGTGGGGGTACGCCGAGACGAGCGATCCGGGCGCGATGGCGGCGACGGTCGTCGTCCCCGGCCCGGGCGACACTAACGCGATGAACGGGCTGAAGAACGCCCTGAACGACTGCGTCCCGCTCCTCCACCTCGCCGTCGAGACCGAACGCGAGGTCCGCGGCGGCGACGGGATCCACGAGACGCCGCCCGAGACGTACGATACGGTCGTCAAGGAGAACGTCCTCGTCGACTCGCCCGCGGGCGCGGTCCCCGCCGTCGCCGACGCGATCCGGGTCGCCCGCGAACACCCGCAGGGCCCCGTCCGCGTCGGGATCCCGAAGGACGTCCTCGCGAGCCGGACGGCCCAGCCCGCGGTCGGGGAGCGGTCGCCGAGCGCGCCGCAGGCACCGCCGGCCGAGGCCGTCGACCGCGCCGCGGAACTGCTCGCGGGGGCCGACGCGCCCGTCGTGCTCGCGGGCGGCGGCGTGCGGCGCGCCGACGCGAGCGACGCGCTCCGATCGGTCGCGGAGGCGCTCGACGCGCCGGTCGTGACCACGTACAAGGGGAAGGGGACGCTGCCGGAGACGCACGCGCTCTCCGCGGGCGTCCTCTGTGGCGGGTCGAGCGCCGAGCTCCGGGAGCTGCTCGCCGCGGCCGACGTCGGGCTCGTCGTCGGCTCCGATCTCGACGCGGTCGCGACCGCCTCGTGGTCGGCCCCGACGCCGGACCGGCTCGTGCACGTCACCCTCGACGGCGACGACATCGGGTTCGGATACGAGACGGAACTCGGCGTCGTTGCCGACGCGGACCGGTTCCTGCGGGCGCTCTCGGACCGATTGGATGAGGTCGACGCGGTCGACGGCTCGACGCCGGCCACGGGAGCGGGGGCCGGGAAGGCCGAGACGGCGGACGGCGCCGAGCGCGCCGGAGCGGTCAGGTCGGCCGACGAGAGGCGCTTCGCGGCCCTCGCGGAGGAGCGCGCCCCCGACGAGCCGCTCCGGTCCGTCGAGGTCCTCCGCGAGGTCCGCGAGGCGCTTCCCGAGGAGACGGTCGTCACGGCGGACGCGGGCGGCTTCCGGCTCTGGACGCTCGTCTCGTTCCCGGCGGCGGGCCCGCGGTCGTACGTCAATCCCGGATCGTGGGCGACGATGGGGACCGGCCTGCCGTCCGCGATCGGCGCGAAGCTCGCGAACCCCGACCGCGACGCCGTCGCGCTCACCGGGGACGGCGGGCTCATGATGTGCGTGCACGAGCTCCACACGCTCGCCGCCGAGGACATCGACGTGACCGTCGTCGCGCTCAACAACGACGACTACGCGATCATCAGCGAGGAGGCGTCGCGCTCGTACGGCTTCCCCGAGGGCGCCTACGGGTGGGGGGAGGCTGACCTCGACCTCGTCGCCGTCGCGTCCGGGATGGGCGTCCCCGCAGAACGGGTGACCGACCGTGACGCGGTCGCGGACGCCGTCGACGCCGCCCGCCGCCGCGACGGCCCCGCGCTCGTCGAGGTCGTCACGGACCCGACGGAGCCGCAGGCGAGCGAGTGGATGACCCGAGACCCCCGTCCCGACCGAGAGCGGTAAGCGGGGGTCCCGCGGGGCCCGTCCCCCGCGGCGACGAGATACCCCCGGACCTTTCGCGCGTCGCAATCGAACGTTTCACCCGCCGCGTTTCGGGTATCTGAAGCGAGATATATACGGGCCGAGAAGCGAGGCTCCGTATGCGCAATCCGTGGGTCCACGACGACGTATCTGGAACCGCCGACTCCGGGTACGGCGGTCGGGTGCGGCTGCTCGGAGCGATCGTCTGGGGGACGCTGCTGATCGGGGTCGGCGGGACCGCGCTCCTCATCGGAACCGGGACGGTCGAACTGACGCTCGCGGCGTCGCTGCGCTCGGCCGTCACGTACGTCGTCGCCGGGGCGGTACTGGTACTCCTGCTCCCCCTCATCCTGCGGCTGTTCGCGATATCGCGGCTCCTCGCGACGGTCTCGCTGCTCGCCAGCGGATGGCTGGTCGGCCGCTTCGTCTGGAGCCGCGAGTCCGATCGGATTCGGCGGCTCGCGCCGGGCGACGGGAAGCTCGGGAGCGGCGCGGAGTCGCTCGACGGCGTGGTCCAACTGATCGATGCGCTCCTCGGCGTCCTCTGAACCGCGGTCGCGCCTCCCGGAGCCGAGGCCGCCCCGCGGATCGAAGCCGCTTCGTGAACCGGAGCCGCTTCGTGAGTCGAAGCCGCCCCGTGATCCGGAGCGTGAACCTTAACAACTTTCGTTGTGAATTTGAGCCATGACTCACGCGAACGACGTCGCCGTCGGCATCGTCGGGCTCGGCGGGATCGGAAACCACCACGCGACGAAGCTGACCGAGCGCGGCGCGAACCTCGTCGGCGGGATGGACATCGACCCGGACGCCCGCCGGCGGTTCCACGAGGAGTTCGGCGTCCACGCATACGAGAGCGAGAGCGACCTCTACGAGGAGTGCGACGCCGTCCTGGTCACGACGCCGAACCGGTTCCACGAGGAGTACGCCGTCTCGGCGCTGGAGGCCGGCCTCGACGTGCTCTTAGAGAAGCCGCTCGCGCACACGGTCGAGAGCGCGGAGCGCATCGCCGCGGCCGCCCGCGACGCCGAGGGGTTCTGCATGGTCGGGTTCAACAACCGGTTCGCGGAGCCGGTACAGGTGATCAAGGAGTATCAAGCGGAGGGTCGGTTCGGCGAGACGACCCACGTCGAGGCGAACTACGTCCGGCGCCGCGGCGTCCCCGGTCGCGGCTCGTGGTTCACCTCCGGCGAGGTCGCCGGCGGCGGCGCCCTCATCGACATCGGCGTCCACGCGATCGACCTGGCGCTGTACTTCCTCGACCACCCGGAGATCGTCGAGGTGTCGGGCGAGACGCGCTCGGAGTTCGGGGGGCGCGACGACTACGCGTACGTCCACATGTGGGGCGACGACGACGGGGGCGAGGGGTTCGACGTGGAGGACTCCGCGTCGGCGTTCCTCCGCGACGCCGACGGCAACACGGTCTCGCTGGAGGTCGCGTGGGCGACGAACCGCCCGACGAACGACGAGTTCGTGATCCGAGGAACCGAGGCGGGCGCGACGTTCGACCGCGGCAGCGACGAGCTCACGATCCACGAGGCGAGCGCGTTCGACGGCGACCGGCACCACTTCTCCGACGCCGAGATAACGACCCGCGAGGGCGACGGCCACGCCGCCGAGCAGGCGACGTTCCTCGACGCGGTCGCGGCGGGCGAGGCACCAGACATCAACGCGGTCGACGAGGCGCTCTCCGTCCAGCGCGTCATCGACGCGATCTACCGGTCCTCCGAGCGCGGCGAGGCCGTCCGCCTGGACTGAGCAGCCGATCCGGGTCCGCCGTGCGGCCGACCGCCGGTCCGCCGTGTGACCGACTGCCGTTCCGCCGTGCGACCGCTCCGTGGTCCGAGCCTATCCGAAGCTATTCGGTCGTGGGGCCTCTCGTCGGAACCAATCCGTGACACGCGACGCCGGCCCGACACCGCCCTCCGAACGCATCGTCAGCCTCGACGCGCTCAGGGGGTTCGCCCTCCTCGGAATCTTACTCATCAACGTCTGGGTGTTCGCGATGCCGGAGGCGTCGCTGCTGAACCCCACCGTCTACGCCGACGGCGCCGTCTACGGCGAGTTCACCGGCGCGAACTACTGGGCGTGGTTCGCCGGCCACGTGTTCGCGCAGTCGAAGCTCATCACGCTGTTCTCGGCGCTGTTCGGCGCCGGAATCCTCCTGTTCGTCGAGAGCAAGGAGGAGAAGGGTCAGGACGCGGTCCGGCTCCACTACCGGCGCACCGCGGTCCTCATCGCGATCGGCCTGCTGCACGCCTACCTGCTGTGGTACGGCGACATCCTCGTCGCCTACGGCTTCACCGCGCTGTTCCTGATCGCGCTCCGCGACTCGGGGGCGAAACAGCTCGCGGCGCTCGGCGGGCTCTTCCTGCTGTTCGTTCCCGCCACCGAGCTGTTCGCCGCCGTCAGCATCGGCGGCGACGCGATCGCGTCGCAGTGGGCGCCGAGCGAGGCCGCGCTGCGGCAGGAGGTGGCGACATACCGAGGCGGCTGGCTGGAGCAGCTGGATCACCGCGTCGACTCCTCGTTCCAGCGGCAGACGACAGGCTTCATCGGCTCCAGCTTCTGGCGGGTCGGCGGCGTGATGCTGCTCGGGATGGCCCTCTACCGCTGGGGCGTGCTGACCGGCGAGCGGTCGGCGCGCGTCTACAAGGGCCTCGTCGCCGGCGGCGTCGTCGGCGTCGGGGTCGTCGTCGCCGGCGTCGCGTACATCGAAGCCAACGACTGGAGCGCGGCCGCGGCGCTGTACTGGCGGCAGTTCAACTACTGGGGGAGCCTCCTCGTCGCCGGCGGCTACCTCGGTCTCGTCACGCTGTACGCGAAGCGGCGGCCGGACGGCCCGGTGACGCGGACCTTCGCCGCGGTCGGCCGGACGGCGTTCACGAACTACCTGCTCCAGACCGTGCTCGCGACCTCGATCTTCTACGGCCACGGGCTCGGGCTGTTCGGCTCCGTGACCCGCGTCGAGCAGTACGGGATCGTCCTCGCGATCTGGGTCGTGCAGGTTGTGCTGTCCGTGCTCTGGCTCAATTACTATCGGTTCGGCCCCGTCGAGTGGGTCTGGCGAACGCTGACGTACGGCGAGCGACAGCCGCTACGGAACCCAGAATAATCGAGCTATGAAGAGCGTCTCTTTGTCGGTTCACCTGCAGTTCGTTCTGTTACTGCCAGCGACACGGTGAATACTTCCAAAGCCCAAGCTGCCCGTTTATAAATGATTGACCTGAGATAGCCAGCGAACACCTCCAAAGCCCCAGCCGCGAGGACTCGCGTGACTCGCTGCGGTCCTCGGTCGCTCGCGCTGCTCACTCCCTGCGGTCCTTGCGTCGTCAGGCATCGCCCTCGCGGCTGCCCCTTTGAGTCCCACCCCTCACAGCACCGCGGCCTCACGCCTCCCCAGCCTCGTCAGTCGCCGTCGCTCCGCTCGGCGACTGACTCCCTCGCGCGTGCTGACTCGCGGCCTGTCGGCCGCTCGCAGGCACGCGCCACCGTATATTTAATTTAGAAAGCGTCTCCGGTTACGCCTCGTCGACCACTCGATTCGACAGCGTCCCGACGCCCTCGTAGGTGATCTCGACTTCTTCGCCCGGCTCGACGAGCCCCGGGTTCGCCGGGCTGCCGAAGGCGACGCAGTCGCCGGGTTCGAACGTAAACCGCTCCGAGAGGTACGAAACGATCTCGTGCGGTCCGAACAGCATCAGCTCGGTGTTCGCGTCCTGGCGCTCTTCCCCGCCGACCGTCGTCGAGATGTCGAGGTTCGTCGGGTCGACGTCGGTCTCGATCCACGGGCCGAGGGGCCCGGAGCCGTCGAACGCCTTGCGCGCGGTCCGGCCCTGCTGGTCGAGCGCGTCGACGTCGTTCATGATCGTGTACCCGCGGACGACCTCGGGGACATCTCCGGGGTTCAGGTCCCGACAGCGCTCGTCGATGACGGCGACAAGCTCGCCGGCGTACGTCAGCTCGTCGGTCCACTCGGGGTACGCGATCGGCTCGCCGTGCGCGAGCAGGCTCGCCGGCGGCTTGATGAAGAAGTCGGGCTCCTCGGGGCGCTCGTACTCCATCTGGTCTAGCGTCTCGGCGTAGTTCCGCCCGACGCAGTAGAGCGCGCCCGGGTCGCAGGGCGGGAGGAGCCGCCCGTCGCGGCCGACCTCGTAGCGGCCGTCGTCCGCGACGATCGTCCCGTCTTCGTAGCGTCCGGAGACCGGTCCGTCCGTCGTGAGCAGGCGTGCGAGTCGCATGGCGGCACGTCCGCGCGGGGCGCCGAAAAGGCGTCGGTCCCGGTCGGTCGCCGCGCTTGACCGGCGATCACCCCTGTCGCGCCCGTCAACCGTCACTCCCCGTCGCGCCCCTCGCCGCCGACGCCGATCACGACGCCCGATCGGATCTCCAGCGCGGTCTCGAACTCCTCGCGGGTCGTCCGACCCGATCCAGCCCGTTCGACCGCCGTCTCGTGCGCGCGGGCGACGGCGTCGCGCTCGCGGTCCGTGAGCCCCAGCCGCTCGCCGACGCTCGCCCAGTGGTCGGGCTCCACGAGGAACGTCTCGCGCTCCGGCTCGACCGCGATGCGCTCGTACCGCCGGCGGTAGTCGTCGATCCGCGGCCCCAGGTCCGCCTGCACGCGGGTGAGGAGGGCGGGGAGCCGCTCGGCGGGGACGCTCGCGAGCGCCGCCGTCTTCACCAGCGCGGTGCCGTCGATCGGGTACCCGTCGGCGGGCGGAGTCGACCCCGCGTCCGGCTGTCCCTCGTCGTCGGTCATCAGCCTCCGGCTCGCATCGCCTTCTGCTGGTACTTCGGGAGGAGCTCCGCCAGCGCCTCCGGGTCGCCGACGAACGCCGCGGTCACCTCGGTAAGCCTGATGGCGGCCGCGGCCGTCACCTTCTCGGCGCTGAGCGCGACGCGCCACCCGTCGCCGTCCACGCGGGTCGCCTCCGCCGGGTCGTCTGTGCCGACGAGTTCGCCGCCGAGGTTGACGAGGTAATGGGCCGCGAGCCGCCGCGAAATCCCGCGGTACGCGACCGTCTCGCGCTTCCAGCCCGCCTCCGCGGGCGGGAAGTCGACCGCGGCCTCGCCGGCCTCGCTGGCCTCCGCGTCGCCCTCGGCGGTCATGCGCCGCCCGCCACCGGCGGGAACACCGAGAGGCGGTCGCCGTCCTCCAGCGACGTCTCCAACCCGTCGAGGTGGAGCACCTCGCGCCCGTTCTTCAGCACGTTGATCTGCGGGGCGAGGCCGCCGTCGACGATCAGGCGACCGGCCATCTCCTCGTACTCCGACTCCAGATCCAGTAACACGTCGCCGACGCTCGACCCGTCGGCGAACTCCGCCTCGACGATCTTTCCGCCGGCGGCCTCGCGAAACGTCGCGAAGAACCGCAGTTCCAGTTTCATACTCGCATATCTGGGTCCCGCAGTTTAAAAAGAGGCGGCCGCGGATATCGCTGCGTTCTCAGACCGAACCGCTTGCGGTCGGATCGGGCTCGCAGAATGCGGCGAACCGTCTACAGGTCCGACAGTCGGATCCCGTCCTCGACGAGCCGGAAGTTGCGCTCGCGACCCAGCTCGTCGCCGAGCCACTCGTGCTCGTACAGCTGGCCGACCAGCTCCACGTAGAGGTTCCGCCACGCGATCGCGTAGATGGGCGACTGTCCCCAGGCGCGCAGTTCGGGGACGAACTCGTGGTACGTGCTCGCCTGCGACTCCATCCGCTCGACCGCGTCGGCGACCACCTCGGCCGCCTCGGCCGGCTCGGCGCCCTCGATCTCCTCGTTGATCCGCGACTGGATCCCGGCGATCGCGCGCCGCATGTCCTGCTCGGCGGTGCCGTCCTCCTCCGGCAGCGACTCGACGACTCCTCGCGGTACACCGAGCTCTATCTCTGGCATGCGCGAATTTCGGGACGCGACGGTGAAAAACCCACCCGACTCACGGCGTCGGCGCGGCCTTCTGGAGGGCCGTCTCGGCGACGTTGCCACCGTAGTCGGCGGACCGAAGCACGGAGTCGACGACGAGCCCGAGCAGCTGCGCGCGGGCCGGGTCCAGGTCGCGGAGGAGCTCGTCGATGGCGCGGACCCGCTCGTCGATCGCCCTGACGCCGGTACGCGCCTCGTTCGCGAGCCGGGTCGCCTCCTCGCTCTCGTCGGCGAACAGCGCGTCCATCGCGGTGTCGATCACCTCGACCGCGTCGGCGTGGAGCTCGTTGACGGCCTCGACGACCTCGTCGGGGAGCGGTTCGTCGATGCTGAGCGTGAGATGGCCGATCTTTGTCGCGTGGTCGCCGATCCGCTCCAGCTGGCGGGCGCTGGAGTGGTAGTCGAAGCACTCCTCGCGCGGGAGCCCGAGCTCCTCGGCCGCCTTCGGCGTGCGCAGCGTCGCCCGGAAGATCCGGGAGACGACGAGCCACAGCCGGTCGAGGTCATCGTCGCGACCGATCACGTCGCGGGCGAGGTCGTGATCGAGTTCGGAGAGAGCGGCGAGCGCGTCCTCTAGCATCGACAGCGAGATCAGTCGCATCCGGGTGACGGCGTTGTGGATCGACAGTTCGGAGGAGTCGAGCAGGTCCTGGATGACGACGCGGTCGCGGGTCTCCTCTAACACCTCCAGCCCGACGAGGCTCTGGACCGCCTCGCGGATCGTGGAGCGCTGCTCGGTGGTGACCTCGACGCCCTCCAGCTCGATGACGTCGAACCCGCTGACGTACATCGTCGTCACCGCGCGCATGAGCGCCTGTCCCGAGAGGTCGGTGACGTCGAGGCTCCCGCGGGTGCGCTCCTCCTCCGACCGCGGCGTGAGGAACAGCGAGTCGCCGTCGGGGAAAAACTCGATCTCGGTGCCGGCCTCCACGTCGTTCTCGGTCGCCCACGTCTTCGGGATCGAGACGGTGTACGTCGAGCCGCCGGTGACCTGCACCTTCCTCGTTTCCATGGCTCGGTATCACACACGATCTCACTTAAATGTATCTAAAATATATACCTCGGTTAGAATCCGATCTGAGCCGTTGAAACACTAATATAGCGCTTCTCAAACCATTTTTCAGGCGTTACGCCGTACCCATTCGGGTCAAATCAGCAAATTTATATAGACCTATATAGTAGTAATATCCCGATCAATCACACCCGATCGACAGGGTTCCGAAGGCGATCTTCGACGCCGGCGCTCCCGGGTGCGGACCGGAGAGGCGTTCCGGCAGCGATCGGGCGTTCGGCGGGCGTTCCGGTCCGGCGGACCGGGCGACCGCCACTCCGCCGATCCCTCCCACACCGGCGGGAGTTAAGAAGAGTTAAATCGGATGCGACGTAAGCCGAAAGTGCGCTCGGTTGGTGTAGTCCGGCCAATCATGTTGGCCTTTCGACGGACGCGGCGCGACGGCGCGCCGGTTCGGAAGTCAGCCGACGACCAGGGTTCAAATCCCTGACCGAGCACTTCTCACGGACCCGCGTCGCCAGCGGGGGCGCCGCTCTCGCGGGTCCCGCTCCGACGTTCTCGTGGCGTCTTACACGAAGGGGAAGAATCACGGCGCTCGGCGACGACGCTCGGATATGAGCGACCAGCCCGACGATCCCCGTTTCGAGACCCGCGCGATCCACGCCGGCCAGGAGCCGGACCCCGAGACCGGCGCGCTGATGACGCCGATCCACGCGAACTCCACGTACGAGCAGGACGCGCCGGGCGACCACCGCGGCTACGAGTACAGCCGGACCGGAAACCCCACTCGGACCGACTTGGAGGCGAACCTCGCGTCGCTGGAGTCGGGGAGCCACGCGCGCTGCTTCTCGTCGGGGATGGGGGCGATCAACACCGTCCTGAACCTGCTGTCCGCGGGCGACCACGTCGTCGCCGGCGACGACGTGTACGGCGGCACCCACCGCATCCTCACCCAGGTGTACGACGAGTACGACGTCGACACCAGCTTCGTCGACACCACCGACCACGACGCGGTCCGGGCGGCGGTGCGCGAGGAGACGGAGCTCGTGTGGGTGGAGACGCCGACGAACCCGCTGATGAACGTCAACGACATCGGCGCGCTCGCGGAGATCGCCCACGCCAACGACGCGCTCTGCGCGGTCGACAACACGTTCGCGACCCCGTACCTCCAGCGGCCGCTCGAACACGGCGCGGACATCGTCTGCCAGTCCCTGACGAAGTACCTCGGGGGCCACTCCGACACGATCGGCGGCGCGCTGATCGTCGACGACGACGGCCTCGACGAGCGGCTCGGCTTCTATCAGAACTCGGTGGGCGCGACGCCCGGCCCGTTCGACGCCTTCCTCGTGCTCCGCGGGACGAAGACGCTCCCGGTGCGGATGGACCGCCACTGCGAGAACGCCATGGCGCTGGCGGAGTGGCTGGAGTCCCACGACGACGTGAGCCGCGTCTACTACCCCGGCTTAGAGAGCCACCCGGACCACGAGCTCGCGGCCGAGCAGATGGACGCGTTCGGCGGCATGCTCTCATTCGAGTTCGACGGAAGCCTCGACCAGGCGTCGACCGTGGTGAGCGAGACCGAGGTGTTCACGCTCGCGGAGTCGCTCGGCGGCGTCGAGAGCCTCATCGAACAGCCGGCCGCGATGACCCACGCCGCGATCCCGCGCGAGGAGCGGCTCGCGGCGGGGCTCACGGACGGGCTCATCCGCGTCTCCGTCGGCCTGGAACACGTCGACGACATGAAGGCCGATTTCCGGCAGGCGTTCGACGCGGCGCTGGAGTAAGCGAACTCCGCCGCGACCGCGCTCCGCACCGGCCGCCGCTCCACCCGCCGAATCCGGCACCCTTCGCCGCACGGGCACTCTTTATAACCGTCGCGGCGAGTCACCCGTCATGAGCGACCCAGACGTACTCGTGTTGCGGCAGACGATCCACGGAGCGGACGCGTCCGACCTCGCCGCGTCGCTCCGCGAGCGGCTCCCGGACCGCGAGGTCGCGCTGGCGCGGACGCCGGCGGAGGAGCGCGAGCTGATCGCGACCGCTCGCGTCGCGGTCGGGCTCGACATCGACGAGGAGCTGCTGGCCGCGGCCGAGGAGCTGGAGCTGTTCGCCTGCGTGTTCGCCGGGACCGGGCATCTGCCGCGCGACGCCCTCGCGGACCGCGGCGTCGCCGTGACCAACGCCTCGGGCGTGCACGAGCCCAACATCGCGGAGTACGTCCTCGGTTCGATGATCACCCACGCCCGGCAGTGGCCGCTCGCGCAGCGGCAGAAGGCGGAGCGCGAGTGGCGCACCTACGAGACGACCGAGGTGTACGGCTCGACGGTCGCCGTCGTCGGACTCGGCGCCATCGGGCGGGCGATCCTCGACCGGCTGGAGCCGTTCGACGTCGAGGCGATCGGGGTCCGGTACTCCCCGGAGAAGGGCGGGCCGGCCGACGCGGTGTACGGGTTCGACGAGTTCCACGAGGCGGTCACCGACGCGGAGTACGTGGTGCTCGCGTGCCCGCTCACGGACACGACGCGGGGGCTCGTCGACGCCGACGCGCTCAAGACGATGCGCGCCGACGCCGTCCTCGTCAACGTCGCGCGCGGCCCGGTCGTCGACACCGACGCGCTCGTCTCTTCGCTCCGAAACAGCCGGATCCGCGGAGCGGCGCTCGACGTGACCGACCCCGAGCCGCTCCCCGAGGACCACCCGCTGTGGGGACTCGGGAACGTCACGATCACCCCGCACAACGCGGGTCACACCCCGCACTACTACGACCGCGTCGCCGAGATCCTCGCCGGCAACCTCGACCGACTCGACGGCGGAGCCGAACTGGAGAATCAGGTCGTGTGAGGGGCCGAGGCGACGGACCGCGTCGTCGCCATCGCGGGCCTTGTTCGGGCCCTGCTCGTCGACGGTGACGGCTCGCTCGTCTACTCGTCGACGGCGACGCCTTCGATCTCGACCGTGTCGCGGGGCTCGTCGTTGCGGCCGGTCGGCACGGAGCCGATCTCCTCGACGACGTCCATCCCGTCGATGACCTGGCCGAAGACGGCGTGTTTCCCGTCGAGGTGCGGGGTGGCGTCCAGCGTGACGAAGAACTGCGAGCCGTTCGTGTCCGGGCCCGAGTTCGCCATCGAGAGGATCCCCGGGCCGTCGTGGGTCAGGTCGTCGTGGAACTCGTCGTCGAACTGGTAGCCGGGGCCGCCGCGGCCGTTCTCCTGCGGGTCGCCGCCCTGGATCATGAACCCCTCGATGACGCGGTGGAAGACGTTCCCCTCGTACAGCGAGTCGCCGCGGACCTCGCCGGTCTCCGGGTCCTCCCAGGTGTTCGTGTCCCGCGCGGGGTCGGCGTCCGCGGCGGGGTCGTGCCGGGCCAGCCCGAGGAAGTTCTCGACCGTCTTCGGGGCGCGGTCGGCGAACAGCTCGACGACGACGTCGCCGTGGGTCGTTCGGAGCGTCACCTGCGGGTTGTCGGGGTTGGAAACCTCTCGTGCCATGTCGGCGTGGAGGAGCGCGCGTCGGAAAACCCTGCCCATCCGCGTCGTCGCGGGCGGCCGCCGGAGGCCGAGGCCTCCCGAACGTCCGTCCGGCCGGTACCGTTTTGCACCCGGACCGAGCAGTGTCACGCATGTACGACGACATCCTCCTCCCCGTCGCGCCCGGCGGCGAGGCGAACGACGCGGTCCCGCACGCGGCCAGCCTCGCCGAGCGGTACGGCGCCACCGTCCACGTCGTGAGCGCGATCGACACCCTGGCGCGGACGCTCCGGGGGCCGCAGGCGGGCGCGTTCGCCGAGCGCGTCGAGTCCGCGGCACAGGAGCGCGTCGAGGCGGTGACCTCGGAGCTGGAGGCCGCCGGCGTCGACGTCGTCGGCGACATCAGACAGGGCGAACCCGTCGACGTCATCGAGAACGCGATCGCCGACGCCGGCGCCGACATCGTCGTGATGCCGAGCCACGCCCGCAGCGGCCTCCGGCGAGTCCTCCTCGGGAGCGTCACGGAGAAGGTGGTCAGGGTTTCACCCGTCCCCGTCGTCACCGTGCCGATGGCCGACGAGGAGGGCGAGACGGCCGGAGCGGCCGACGAACGTGACGGGTCGGCCGCCGGCGAGTCGTGAGCGCGGCCGCGCCGACCCGCGCGTTCCGAGTCGCGTACGACGGCCGCGAGTACGCCGGCTTCCAGCGCCAGCCGCACGCGACCACCGTCGAGGGGACTCTCCTCCGAGCGCTCGCCGAACACGGGGTCCTCGACCGCGGGGACGGCCCGACGCACGCGACGCCGCCGGGGTACGCCGCGGCGGGACGCACCGACGCCGGGGTCTCGGCGGTCGCCCAGACGGTCGCCTTCGAGGCGCCGGCGTGGCTCACCCCGCGGGCGTTCAACGGCCACCTCCCCGGATCGGTGCGGGTCTGGGCGGCCGGCGACGTCCCGGACGGATTCCACGCGACCCACGACGCGACCCGGCGGACGTACCGATACCACCTCTACGCGCCCGAGGCGGGGACCCCCGAGGCGGACTCGCGTCACGCCGTGAGCGACGACCGC
The DNA here is from genome assembly GCF_001261915.1 of Halorubrum sp. SD626R. Classification (GTDB taxonomy): domain Archaea; phylum Halobacteriota; class Halobacteria; order Halobacteriales; family Haloferacaceae; genus Halorubrum. The sequence continues at coordinate 21,575 of NZ_CVRT01000153.1, read as the reverse complement.
GCTCGCGACGCCCTCGACCGGCTCTCGGGCCGTCACGACTTTCACAACCTGACGAGCGACGACGCGGGGACCGTCCGGGATCTGACCGCGACCGCGACGCGAGAGGGCGACCTCCTCGTGGTCGAGGTCGCCGCCGACGGCTTCCCCCGCGCGCTGGTCCGGCGGCTCGTCGCCGCGGTCCGGGCGGTCGGTCGGGGACGCACCGAGCCGGCGCGGATCGACCGACTGCTCGACCCCGAGCCCGTGCCGGGCGAGATCGGCGTCGGCCCCGCGCCGCCCGAGCCGCTGGTGCTGTGGGACGTCGCCTACGAGGGGGTCGCCTTCGACGTCGACCGGGAGGCCGCCGAGAGCGCCCGCGTCGCGTTCGGCGAGCGGTACCGAACGGCCCGTCAGGTCGCCGCGGCGACGGAAGCGATCCGCGACCGGATCGCGGGAGGCACTGAAGATGAGCCGGGGGAGCGACGCGACGGCGACGCCGCCTAATCGGCCGCGCCCGCGCTGGCCGCGTCGGTCGGGTCGGCGGCGTCGGCCGTGTCGGCGGCGTCGGCCGCGGGGGTCTCCATCCCGTCGACCCGCAGCAGGAGCGTGTTGCCGTCGACGTTCGTGGCGTCGACGGTCCCCGAGATCCGGAGCCCCGCGGTCGGCGTCGGCCCCGCGGTGACGTGGTCGCCGGCCTCGAAGGGACCGACCGGACCGCGGATCACGATCTCCGCGCGGCAGAGCTCCGGGTTGGCGACGTTGGAGAGGTCGATCTCCTCGACGTTCACCCCCTCCACCGGGTCGCCGTCGACCGCGACTGGCGTGATCTCGGCGTCGTCCATCCGCTCGACGCCGAGCGTGTCGTAGGCGCCGTCGGTGGGGACGTACCCGCCCTCGGGGCCCGGAACCCCCTCGACCAGCCGGAGGTCGCGGAGGCTCTGCATCCGGTTCCGAACCGTGCCGGCGTTCCGGTCGATCGACTCGGCGATCTCGCTCCCCGACACCGGGCGGTCGGCGTTCTCCGCGAGGTTTACGAGCGCGGTCAACACGCGTTCCTGACTCGACGTGAGCTCTATCGTCGTCATACGCGAATCAACAATACTAAGATGAATAAACGTTTGCTTCTACGCACCTTATACACCTGATACGGTTCTAAGCAACTTCATAATTCAGTATTCATCCGCAATACAGCTATATACTTGTATGGAACACAAACTATGTCTAGTGTGCGCGGAATAGACAGAAGAATATGGGATTATACTCGGATATTGTATACACTTCCGGTAGCTATTTTCGATACGTGTGCCGATACGGCGTGAAATCCGCATAATACCTTATACAGTTGGAACCATGGGTATTTATCCGTCCGTTCGGAAGCGCCGCGTAGATATGAACCGTCGAACCGACGATCGATCCCGACCGCGCCGCGGCCGAACCGCGGCATCGAGTCGGATCTCTCGGCGGAATCGCGAGGTAACGGCCCGACCGAACGGGGTCCCGAGCGATGGGTGAGCGCGGGTCTCCCGCCTTCGAAGGCGACGCGCTGAAGGAGCGCGCCGCGGGCGCAGTCCGGTCGGACGCCCCTGCGGGTGCGGCCGCGACCGACGACACGCCCGGGGACGGGGCGGGTTCCGACGGGTCGCCCGACGCTGCCGGCCTCGACCTGCGCGACCCCGGCGACGAGCGCGAGCGCGTCCGCTCGTTCGTCGAGTCGGCCGTCGCGGCCGCCGGCGCCGAAGGAGTCGTCGTCAACATGAGCGGCGGGCTCGACTCCACGGTGACGGCGGCGCTCGCCGTCGAGGCGCTCGGTCCCGACCGCGTCTACGGCCTGATCCTCCCGTGTAACAAGGTCGGCGCGCACCACGCCCGCGACGCGGAGGCGCTCGCGGACGCGCTCGGGATCGACCACGACACGGTCCACCTCCACTCGCTGTTCGCGCAGTTCGGCGCGGTCGCCCCCGACCGCTTCGACCTCCACGACGAGCCGGTGCTGTCCGGCAACGCGGTCGCGCGGCTCCGGATGACGCTCGCGTACCTCGCCGCCAACGCGACGGATCGCCTCGTCTGCGGGACGGCGAACCGGAGCGAGCTGCTGCTCGGCTACTTCACGAAACACGGCGACGGCGGCGCCGACGTGCATCCGATCGGGCACCTGTACAAGACGGAGGTCCGCGCGCTCGCGGCCGAGCTCGACGTCCCCGAGTTCGTCGTCGAGAAGCCGCCGACCGCCGGGTTCCTCCCGGGACAGCGCGACGCCGACGACCTCGGCGCCCCGTACGAGGCCATCGACCGCGTGCTCCGGCTCGGGGTCGACCGCGGGCTCGACGCCTCGGCGATCGCGGACCGGCTGTCTGGAGACGAGGACGTCGCCGGCATCGACGAGGAGACGGTCGCCGACCTGCTCGCGCGACACCGGGCCACGGCCCACAAGCGAACGACGCCCGACGTGCCGACCGGACGCGGACGATAGGTCGCTTTTGGCCGCGCCGCCCTACTTCCAGTCGTCCGGCCAGAGGTCCGCCGCGCGCATCCCCGTCTCGAAGTCGGCGTCGCGGAACGCGGCGGCGAGGTCGTCGCGGTCGAGCCTGGGGGCGTCGCGCTCGGGCGCCGCGAACTCGCAGACGAGCAACGCCGTCAGCATCGCGTGCTCCCGGACGTTGCGGTCGTCGACCTTGTCCCGCGTGTCGGCGTGCGTGTGTCCCCACCCCCGGCCGCGGTCGCCGGAGTCGCTGTGGAGCTGGAGCGCCGGCACCCCGCGCCGGACGAACGGCCACTGGTCGGAGAACGGGTGCGGCTCCGTGTCGACCGCGATCGGCTGGCGGGTCGCCGCCGATACCGACTCCGCGATCGACGCGGCCGCGTCGGAGGCGTGCGCGAGCGCGACGAGGTCGCGGTGGCGCCCCGCGCCGTCGACGTTGATAACGCCGCGCACCCGGTCGAGGTCGACCGTCTCGGCCAGGTGCTCCGCGCCGAGCAGCCCGACCTCCTCGGCCCCCACGGCGACCACGTCGACCCCGATCGGGAGGTCGGCCTCGGTCAGGATCCGCGCCGCAGTCGCGGCGGTCGCGATCCCGCAGCCGTTGTCGAGCGCCCCCTCCGCGATGTCGTGGCCGTCGTAGTGCGCGAGCAGCAGGAGCCGCTCTTCGGTGTCGGGCCCCGCGCGGCCGACGACGTTCCGGCTCTCGCCCGGCTCGGTGGTCGCCTCGACCGCGACCTCGGCCTCGACTGAATCGCCGTCCGTCACGCCACCTCCGCACTCGCCGACGGCGTACTCCCGGAGCCACGCGCCGGTCTCCTTGGAGACGCCGACGGCGACCGCGTCGGCCTCGCCGCCGAACGTCAGCGAGCCGGTCGGGGGGAGCTGCCCGTCGAGGTGGTTGACGAAGACGAAGCCGACCGCGCCCGCGTCGATCGCGTACCCGAACTTCTCCATTCGGTGGACGAACCGCCCGCCGGGCGGCGTCGTCGTCGAGGCGACCGCGATCCGCCCCTCGACGCCGCGCTCGTCGATCTCGGCCGGCGTGCCGTACCCGACGTCGACGAGCTCGCCCGCCACCGCTCCGGCGGGCGAGTACGGAAGCGCGATCGACTCGAACTCGCGGACAGTCTCTCCGCCCTCGACGTCCCGGTTCGGGATCCGGACCCGGAGCGCCGCGCTCCCGCGTTCCCACGCGTCCAGTTCGAACGGCTCGGTGTCGACGTCGGCGAGGCCCGCGCGCTCGAACGCCTCGGCGACGACCCCCGCCGCCCGGCGCTCCCCGTCGCTTCCGGCCATGCGACTTCCGATCGCGGTGAGGTCGGTGAGGAAGCACCACGGCTCGTCGTCGGTCCACGTCCGGCCGAGCGCGGGGGCCAGCGCGTCGCGTCGCTCGCGGACGCGCTCGACGGCCTCGGGGTCGACGGACGCGTCGGTTCCGGTCGGCTGCGAGTGCATGCCGTCGACTGCCGCGGAAGGCTGTTAAGCGTGTGGCTCGCGGCACGGGAAACGCTACGTTGAAGTGTGGCGGTCGGATATCTCAGAGCGAGCACCGTTGGTCCAGTGGTAGGACATTAGCTTCCCAAGCTAATAGCCCGGGTTCAATTCCCGGACGGTGCATTCCTGCGGCGAACAACCTCGTGAGCCGCAGGAATCAGCAGGCGAATTGAACCCTATCAGTCGCGCGCAACGAGCCGTGCGAGCGAGCACGTCTGATTTCGGTTCGATTCCCGGACGGTGTACTGTCGACTGACTCCGTCAGTCGACGTTTACCTCGCTTCGCTCGGCAAACTCCCTTCGGTCGTGCACCGTCCGTTGTCACGCTCGGCCCGCTGGCGTGACTCCCGGACGGTGCATTTCTCGAACGATCCTCGCGTCGACGACCCGCCACCCGCGGGCATCGATACGGTTCCGCTGAATTGCTGTTTTCGGGTACATTTTGGTCTGAAACAGCTGTTCAATGGACCTGCGAGCGTGGCGAAACGGAGGCGATCGGTGTCGAAATCACAAGTGATCGCGAGCCGTTGCCTCCCCCATGGAGGATCTATACATTTACACCGGTTCAACCGCCGTGATCGGGGCTTCGGTTGGAGGGCCGGCCGTGAGCTCATTCTTCGCCGGTGACCGAAGCATCCCGATACTGCTCATGGCGATCGGCGGCTGTGGAATGCTCGTCAGTGCCGGCTACAGTTTATTACGGACCGACCCGGAGGAGTTTACCGCCTCCGCCGCCAGCCTCCTGCTGTTAGTTGCTGCCGCCTGTCTAGCACTCCTCGAAACAGTTCTATCGGCGGTATCCGGCGTCTGAGTGACCGATACCGACCACGGCCCGACCGAAGTGTCACTCTGACTTCATGTTCAACAGAACTACGAATCTCGGTTTCAGACGCGGTGACAGGGTCACGGAAATTAAGTGAAACGAACGTCCAACAACGCGTCGTAGTTCAATGCGAGAGTCGCTCCCTCCGCAAACTCCGCTGTCGAACGGAACCCTCCTCTCGGTGTTCGTGGCGAACGGCATCCCCGTGGTCGGACTCCTCGCGTTCGACACGTCGGCCGTGGCCCTCCTGACGTTCTACTGGCTCGAACTCGGCGTGCTCGCCGTCTGGGCGATCGTACGATCGCTGTTTGCCGGCCATCGACCTGATCGGCGGTCGGGACTCGACGGACTCAACGGCACCCTCGCGGCGGCGGTACGGCTCCTTTCTACCGACGGAGGTTCCGAGAATGCGAGCGAGAAGTCCTCGTCCGGCGACGGCGGCGTGCTGGACAAGCGGATCTCGATACCGCGTACCGACGTCGGTATCTACGTCGGAACGATTCCCGCGCTGTTGTTCATCGTCCCCATGCTCGCCGCCGTGTGGGTCGGGTTCGGAGGGTTCGTTGCCGGCCCCGTGATCGCCGCGTCGGATCCGACTTCCACCCAGGCGTGGGTTCTCACGGGTGCCGGTGTCGTCTTTCTGAGCGAGGGCGGCCGGACGGTCTCGGAGTACTTCTATCACGGCACGCATCGCGAGACCTCTGCCTGGGCGGCTGCGAAGGGGATCTTCTGGCAGGGGTTCGCGTTGACTAGCGCCGGACTCCTCGTCGTGTTGCTCGCGTACGAGTCCACGGAGGGGAACGCCGGCAGCGTCGAGAGCGCGGCTCGCGGCCCCCTCATCTTCACCGCGATCGCCTGTAAACTCTCGATCGACCTCGCGAGTTACTATCTCGACAGCCGCGACGAACCGCTCCGAGAGCTACTGTAACCAGGTGTGCAAAGTCTCACAGTTTCAGGCTCGGTCGGGTTGGGAGCGGCTGATACGGCTCTGGAACGAGTCCGATCCCGCCCGATCGACTCCACGGAACTGTGCCGAGGACGGCTCACGTTTGAAGCCGGAGAGTCTGTCCGACAGGTGAGCAGTCAGCGCGAGTCGGTTACCGGTGGTCGCGGTCCGGGAGCTCTTGCAGCGGCGGACGGTGAACGCGTGTTGTCCCCGGCGAAACAGAGCGGCCGGATACATCCGTCTCGCCTTCGACCGGGAGAGGTATGGAAGCGTCAAAGCTCAAGCCGATACTCGCGCCACTCGGACTGTTCGTCCTTTCGACGGGAGCGTACTGGTCGGTGTTGTCCGGCGTCGTCCCGCTCGACCTCGGTAGGCCGCTCGTCTTCTCGACCATCGCGGGGGCGACCGCGCTCGGTGCCGTGGTGATCGACGCACGGATGCCGGCCGTCACCGCAGGGGCGGCCGCCGTCGGATTCGCGCTCGCTGCCGCGAGCGCGGGCGAGATTCCCGGAGCGGACGACTCGGTCCTCCTCGTGGGGGCAGCGCTCGCAACGCTCGGCGTGTTGGGCTACGCCGTCAGTATGGTCTACCACATCGGGACGCGCGTTCGCGGTGAGAACCTCGTCTGATACGCACGAACTCACGAACTTCTGAACGGATATCGCCTATCTGTGCCGAATCTGTGAGCGGTTTCCGGTGGAAGCACCCTTTCCGGGGGGTATGCGTACGGATACGAACGCACCGCTGATCGCGCCCTCGGGATTTCACAGCGGTTTCTCGCGCGGTACGGGCGATCCGAATCGCCTCCCGACACGCGAGTCACCTGCACTGGCTACGAGAGGTCGAAGCGTACCCGCCGCCGAGTATTCCGACAGACCGCCTAACCGATGCTCCTATTGTTCGCGTCCTATACCTCGTCGGTACCCGCGACCGTCAAGTCCCCCGATATCGAGTGCTGGCTGGTCGTGCTGAGGTCGATACCGGCCTCGCGGCACCGCTCGGTCACGGTGCGGATGTACTCCGAGCGCGTCACCGAGAACTCCTCGCGGTCCGGGTCGGCGATCCAGAAGCGCGCCTGCAGGTCGATCGCCGTGTCCGCGAGGCGGGCGACGCGGACCGAGGGTGCCGGCTCGGCGATGACATCCTCGTGGTCGGCGGCGGCGTCCAGCAGGATCCGGGTCGTCGCGTCGATGTCGTCGGCGTAGCCGATCCCGAACGTCGTCGAGATGCGGAGCGTGTCGTTGCTCATGCGGTTCGTCACGGCGTTCGTCGCGAGCTCGGTGTTCGGCACCGTGATCGTCTCGTTGTCGAACGTGCGGACGCGCGTCACCCGGAAGCCGATGTCGTCGATGAAGCCGGCGTTGCCGTCCCACTCGATCCAGTCGTCGATGTTGAAGTTCCGGTCCTGCACGATGAAGACGCCGGCGACGAAGTTCGACAGCACGTCCTGCGCCGCGAACCCGACCGCCAGCGTGAGCGCGGCGACGATGAGCGCCGAGCCGCCGAGGAAGCCGGTGAACCCGGCGGCCCACGCGCCGACGACCAGCGCGATTAGGAAGGTACCGACCCCGAGCAGCTTCTCCAGCGTCCGTTCGAGCGTCGGTTCGAGGCCGCGGCGGTCGAAGACCCAGCCGACGAGCGGCCTGACGATGTACCTGCCGGGGAGGTACAGCGCCGCGGCGACGACGAGGAACTCCGCGACCTGCGAGAGGAGCCCGACGTACTTCGGAACCAGTTCGGTGGTGACCTGTGACGCGGCCATGGGCGACACACCGGCGGGCGCGGAATGAACCTTGTCGTGTGGAGAGAGCGACGCCCGTGCGGATGAGACGGCCGGCGGCGAATCAGAAGATGTTCGCCCGGCCGTAGACGGAGATCCCGGTGTCGGTGATCTCGTACGGCTTCGTCTCGCGGGAGTGGTTCGCGTCGCGGATCTTCTGGATCTCGACCGCGAGCCGGGTCTCGCGGAAGTCCGACCCGCGGACGTACTGGAGCACGAACACCGCGTCGGTGAGGTACTCGACGATCCCGTGCCGGGAGGCGTACGGCGTCTCCTGGCTCGCCTCGGAGGTGAGCAGCGTCGTCACGCCGGCCTCCTTCAGCGACCGGGTGAAGCCGAACACCTCGGAGCGCCGCTTCGCCGGGTGGTCGTACATCATCTCCAGCAGCGAGACGGAGTCGAGCACCAGCCGGTCGGCGTCGAACTCGGCGATGAGCCGGGTGAGGTCGTTCCGGATCGACGCGAGCGAGTTCGCCATCTCGATCGGGTCGATAGCGACCACGGCGAGCCGGCCCTCGTCGGCGGCCTCGCGGAACGCCCACCCCTTCTCCTCGGCGGTCGAGAAGATCGACTCGCGCGTCTGCTCCAGCGTGATGTAGACGCCCTTGCCGTCGGATTCGAGCGCCCGGTTGAGGAACTGAAGCGCGAACGTCGTCTTCCCCGTCCCCGCCCCGCCGATGACGGAGAGCAGGGAGCGGCTCGGGACCCCGCCGAGGATCATGTCGTCGAGCCCCTCGATGCCGACGTCGGTGCGATCGATCGCCGACTCGAACTCGTCGGGGTCGACGTCGAACCCCGTCTCCGTCTCGCCGCCGGCGTCACCGCCGCCACCGCCAAAGTCGCCGAAGCCGAAGTCTTCAGACGGCCCAGAGGCGCTCCCGCGATAGCCGCCGAACGGGTCGTCGTCGCCGAACGACCCGGCGTCGAAGGGGTCGCCGCCGCCTGCGTCATGCTCGCCAAACGGATCGTCGCCGCCGCCTGCGTCAGGCCCGCCGAACGGATCGTCGCCACCATTTGCGCCGGACCCCCCGAACGGATCCCCGGCGTCGCCCTCATCGGTCTCGGACGGGGCCGAGCCGCCGAACTCCCCTTCGGCGAAATCGGCGTCGAAGTCGTTCCCGCCGAAGTCTCCCTCGCCGAATTCACCGCCTCCGTCCTCTCCAGGGGACCGCTCCCTGCCTGCTTCTCCGCTCGGGGTCTCGGTCGCGTCGTCGTCACCGAGCGACGCGTCGTCGTCACCGAATGATCCACCACCGAAGGGATCACCCGGATCGTCTGATCCGGCCGATTCGGTCGCGTCCGTCTCGTCGCGGACGCCGCCGAACGGGTCGCCCTCGCGGTCTTCGTCGGCCTCGCCGAACTCGCTGACCTCGCCGCCCTCGTCGTCGACTTCCGCGTCGTCTCTGCCGGTCTCATCGCTCTTGTCGCCCACGGCAGTCTCGTCGCCCTCGTCGTCGGCCGAGCGGTCGGACTCCTCGTCGAGGTCGCGCAGCGCGCGCTCGAACCAGTCGTCCTCCTCGCTCATCGTTCCAGTCGGCCGTGGGCGGTCGACATGTCTCCGGCAACGCGACGGGTCGGCTTGAAACTTTCCGGAACCGGGGCCGAAGTCCGCATCCTTTTGTCCGGCGGCGAGAATCGGTGGCCCATGGAGGTCGGTATCGTGGCGCGGAAGGGAAGCGAGCGCGCGGTGAGCCTCGCGGCGGACCTACGCGACGCGGTCGTCGCCGCGGGCGAGTCCGTCTGGCTCGACGCGGAGACGGCCGACGCGCTCGGCGAGGGGGACCGCGGGCGCTCCGTCGACGCCCTCGGCGGCGCCGACCTCGCCGTCGCGGTCGGCGGCGACGGAACGTTCCTCTTCGTCGCGCGCAACGCCGGCGACACCCCCATCGTCGGCGTCAACCTCGGCGAGGTGGGGTTCCTCAACGCTGTCCCCCCGGCGGACGCCGAGGAGGCCGTCGTCGCCGAGGTCGAGGCGTTCGACCGCGGGGAGCTGGACGTCCGGGAGGCGCCGCGGCTCGCGGCGCGGGCGGGCGACTGGACCTCTGTGCCGGCGGCGAACGAGATCGTGGTCCAGAGCGGCCGCCGCGGTCCCGGCGCCGGCGTCGACTACGAGGTCCGCGTCGACGGGAGCCGCTACTCCGGCGGGCACGCCGACGGCGTCCTCGTCGGGACGCCGACCGGCTCGACCGCGTACAACCTCTCCGAGCGGGGACCCCTCGTGAGCCCGGCGGTGAGCGGGCTCGTCGTGAACGAGATGGCCGCGGAGACGGGGATGCCCCCGCTCGTCGTCGACGTCGACGCCGCGGTCACGGTCGCGGTCGAGGGCGTCGCGGAGGCGGTCGTCGTCAGCGACGGGCGGAACAAGACGACCCTGAAGGCGCCGGTCGAGGTGACCGTCGAGCGGACGACCCCGCCGATGCGGATCGCCGGCCCCCCGTCGGACTTCTTCGAGGCGCTCGGGAAGCTCTCGTGAGTCGGTGACGCCGCCGCCACCGATCGCGCCCACAAAGCGTTTATTCCCCGGAGCGAACCGTCGGCCGTGAACCGTCGGTTCGTCCTGCTCGGATACGTCGCCGCGGGGGCCGCGGTCGCGGTCGCGGCGGCGGCCGCCTGGCTCGCCTCGCCGGCGGCCGCCCTCGCGCGGCTCTCGCTCCTCGCCGCCGACCCGCTCCGGTTCGGCGTCGCGCTGCTCGCGCTGACGGCCGTCAGACCGTTCCTGGCGTGGCCGACGACGCTGCTCGCCGTGGCGGTCGGCTTCGGGTACGGCTGGGTCGGCGTCCCGCTGGGCGTCGCGCTGCTGGTCGCGACGGCACTCCCGCCCTACCTCCTCGCGCGGACGGGCCATGTCCGGGCCCGCGGCGCCTGGCGGACCGCGGACCGGCTCTGCGACGCGGGCGAGCGGTTGGCGACGGCGACCGGCGGCGTCCGGGCCGTGACGGCCACCCGGCTGCTCCCGCTGCCCTCGGACGCGGTCTCGGTCGGGGCGGGCGCCTCGGGGATCCGCCCGCGACAGTTCCTGCTCGGGACGGCGGCCGGCGAGCTCCCGTGGGTGATCGTCGGCGTCGCCGTCGGGGTCTCGCTCGACCGGCTCGCCGCCGGCGACCTCTCCGCGGTCGACCCGACGGCGCTGGTCGCGATGGCCGGGGTCGGAGCGCTGCTGCTCGCCGGGCCGGCGTATCGGACACTGCGCGGAGAAGAGCCCGCGTCGACGGCGTGACCGTCTCGGCGGGCGGGTATCGGGCAGGTATCGGGCAGGTATCGGGCAGGGGATCGCGGTCGCGGTGGATCCGCGGCAGGGCGGTCGGGGCAGGCCGGTCGACCGCCGTAACTCAGCGGTCCCGGTCGGGACCGCGACGCTGTGCGGGACGTCGTCGACCGTCCGGCGGCGTTCGCGCCGCCGGGCGGTCGAAACGGGTCGTGTGCCTCTGAGAGGACCGATGCGAGCGTGCATTCCCCCGGTCCCCGATTCCCGGGAACCGTCCCAGCCCTGACCCCGAAGCCGCGGCGCCCCGCCGAGGGGGCCGGTCGAACGCGGCTTCAACGGGGGACCGGGGGAGCGCGCTCCGTCGGTCCGGTCGCCGTCGCTACGCGTTTCCGTCGTCTCCGTCGTCTCCGCCTTCGCCGCCTCCGCTCCCGCCGCTCTCCTCGTAGGTGACCTCGACCCCCCGCGGGACGGGGCGCAGGAGGTACGTGCCGTTCCCGCGCCGCACCGGCGCGAAGTCGGCGGTGAAGCTCGTCCGCGTGTTCTCGCGGACCTCGAACGACTCGTTGAACGTGAGCGGGGCGTTCCCCGGGAGGTCGACCTCGGTCTCGTCGCCGCCATCTAGGGTGCCGTCGACGTTCGAGACGTCGAGCTGGAGGAACTGATACGTACCGACCGCCAGCTCGCGCTCGTCGATCAGCTGCGTCTCGCCGTCCTGAAGCTGAACGAGGTCGGCCTCCTGCGGCTCGTCGAACTCGAAGTACTCGCGGCCGGCGGGCTCGTTCTCCTCGTCGCCGTCGGTCTCGTTGCCGTCGGCGGTCTCATTGCCGTCGGCGGCCTCGCCGTCGCTCATGTCACCGTCGTCGGTCTCGTTCCCGTCCGCGCCGCTCTCGGCGCCCTCCGGACCGAGCCAGATGCCCTCGACGGTGACCACGAGCGACTCGAAGTCGCCGATGTCGGCCGGCTGGTCGGTCACCCGCGTCGCGAGCGTCCCGGTCGCGCGGCCGACGCAGCCGGCAAGGCCGGCCGCGCCGAGCGCGGCGGCCCCGGTCGCCTGCAGGTACGTCCGGCGGTCGAGAGCGTCGAGGGCGGACGCGTCCGAGTCCGGCGTCCGGTCCGTCACGTTACGCCTCCTCCCCGTCGCTCGCGTCGGACCCGTCATCCTCGCCATCGCCGGCGCCGTTCCCGGCGACCTCGCTCACGGTCTCACCGAGGTCGTCGACGCCGCCGCCGAGGAACTCGTTCACGCTATCGAGGACCCCGCCGACGAAGTCCGGCACTTGGTCCGGGAGGTCGCTCGGCGGCCCCGCGTCGCCGGGCGCGTCGCCCGGCCCGGGTGTCGCCGCGACGGCGCCGGCGGCCGCGCCGGTCCCGATCAGTACCACCGTGGCCAGCGCCACGAGCAGCGTCGTTCGGATCGCGTTCATAGCGACTTCCCCTCGGCGCCCGACCCACTTCAATGACGCAAGCCGTTCAGCCGAATTGCGCCCGATTTAACTCGGTTTAATCACCGGAAGGCGCTCTGACGGGGTCGTTCGTCGAAAGAGTGGCGGCCACTCATAAAGAGCAGATCAGGGAGCCGCCGTCGGCGACGCGGCCGCGGATCTCGGTCGAGACGGGTCGGGTCGCGCGCGTCGAGTCGGCGCGGGCCGTGTCAGGGCTCCAGCCGGTTCGGGTCGCGCGGGAACATGATCGCCTCCTTGATGTTGTCGAGGTCGGCGACCTTCTGGACGAGGCGGTCGATGCCGAGCCCGTAGCCGCCGTGCGGGGGCGTGCCGTAGCTCAGCGCCTCGATGTAGAACTCGAAGTTGGCCGTCTCGACGCCCTCTTCCTCCATGACCTCGACCATGCGCTCGACGTCGTGTTCGCGCTGGCCGCCCGAGGAGAGCTCCTGGCCCTTGTAGATGAGGTCGAACTTCCGGGAGGCGATCTCGTCGTCCGGCACGTCCTGCATGTAGTAGAACTTCTCGTCGGGGTAGCCGACGACGAAGAACGCCGGGTGCCCCTGCTCCTCGAAGTGCTCGCCGAGCAGCTTCTCGCCCTTCGTGTCGAGGTCGGTCGGATCGTCCGGGAAGTGGCCGTACTCGGTTTCGAGGATGTCGAGCGCCTCGTCGAAGGTGATCCGCGGGAAGTCCTCTTCGGGCACGCCGAGGTCGACGTCGAGGAGGTCGAGCTCGCGCTCGGCGTCCTCGGCGGCCTCGCGGAGCGCGTACCGCAGCGACTCCTCCTGGACGTCCATCACGTCGTCGTGGTCGTCGATGTACGCCAGCTCCACGTCGAACATCGCGATCTCGGAGACGTGGCGGGAGGTCGCGAAGTCCTCGGCGCGGAACGCGGTCCCCGTCTCGTAGACGGCCTCGTAGCCGGAGGCCATCAGCATCTGCTTGTACAGCTGGGGGCTCTGCGAGAGGAACGCGTCCTTGTTGTAGTAGAGGATCGGGAACAGCTCCGCGCCGCCCTCGGCGCCGCCCTTCGAGATGAGCGGGGTCTTGATGTCGACGAACCCCTCGTCGTCGAACCACTCTTCCATCGCCGTCAGCAGCTTCGAGCGCAGGCTGAACACGGCGAGCGTCTCCGGCTTCCGGAGGTCGAGCGCGCGGTTGTCGAGCCGGGTTGAGAGGTCGACCTCGATGTCCTTCGAGATCTCCAGCGGGAGCGGGGAGTCGGCCTCGTCGATGACCTCGTACTCGGTCGGCGCGATCTCGACGCCGCCGGGCGCCTGGTCGCTCTCTAACGGCTCGCCCACGACGCGGACCACGTCCTCGGCGCCGACGTCCTGGACGGCCTTGAACAGCTCCGGCTCGCGCTCCTCCTTGAAGACGATCTGAATGAGCCCCTCGCGGTCGCGCACGATGAGGAAGACGAGGCCTCCCAGGTCGCGGATCTCGTGGACGTGGCCGGCGATGGCGACCTCGTCCGCGTCCGGTTCGACGTCCGACGTGTGGATTCGCTCGATCATGACGGTCTGCTTACGCGCAACTGGTCGGGCGTTCGGCATAGGCCTGTCGTCTCGCCGTCGGCGGAACGGGGCGGCCGCGGCCGCTCCGGTGGATTCTCGGGAGGAGTCGCGGCTCCGAAACCGCGTGTCACGTAGTAGCATAGCTAACGTAATTTTAATACGAAACCGATGGATTTGGGTATCGACGGCGCCTTCCGCGCCGCGGAGACCGATCATGACCCGTATCACCACCTCGATACTCGCGGACCGCGCGAGCGTCGCGTCCCCCGGGTGGATCGGGTATTCGGCTCCGGAGACACGGTCCGTCCCGCCGGCCGCGTGACGCGCGTCGGCTGGGGAGTTCCCCGCGGGACGGACCGCACCCCGACTTCTCCAGCCGTCGCTGTGCCGTCGAACCGCTGCCGACCGCCGGACGTGACCGTTCCCCCTCGCGAGCGACGGGTCCGCCCGCCGCGGCGGACCCGCGTTCGAGGCCGCGGACCGGTCCGCGCCGCGTTCGACTCGCGGCGAGGGGCTCATGGCGGCAGCCATCCGCACGCAGACGGTGGAAGCGACGGTGACCGTTCGCGTCTCGCAGGCGGCCAACGGCGACCTCGCGGCCGGCGCTCGGCGACAGCTGGAACGCGTCGACGGGGTGAGCGTCGAGGACCTGTCGATCGCCGGCCTCCAGCCGGGGCTCAACGACACGATAGTGGAGGCGGTCGCGACCCTCTCGGTCCCCGACGCGGACCGGCCGACCGAGCGCGTCGCCGACCGGCTGGCCGGCGGGTTCGGCGTCGAACCGGAACGCGTCGAGCGCGTCGAGCCGCCGGGGTGACCGGGGTTCGCCTCCCCTACTCGCCGAGTCGGTCACGCACCGCCCGCTCCGCGCGCCGGACCACGTCCCGGATCGGGAGCCCGGTCGCCTCGGCGACCGCGGCCGCGTCGTCGTACTCGGCGCTCACGTCGTAGACGTCGCCGTCGGCGGTCGACGCGACCTTCACCGACACCTCGCGGTCGTCGCCGTCGACCGAGAGGACCGCCGTCTTGAACTCGCGCTCGGCGATCCACCGGTGGTTCGCGCCGGACTGACGGACCCCGAGCGTCCCCGTCTCGCGGGCGAGCCGCTCCGCGACGGCCTCGGCGTCCTCGGGCTTGCAGATGGCCTTCACGAGGTGGCCCGGCCGCGACTTCTTCATCGTCGTCGGGACGACCGTCACGTCTCGGGCACCGGCGCGCGCCAGGGTCTCTTGGAGCCCCCCGAGCACCTCGGGCGAGGCGTCGTCGAGGTTCGTCTCTAAGACCGCGATCTCGTCGCGGACGAGCCCGCGCTCGGCGGGTGCGGCCGCCTCGTCGACGCCCGCCTCGCCCGCGTCACCGCCGTCGCCGACCAGGACGCGGAGGACGTTGGGGCGGTCGGGGAACGCCGCGTCGCCCGCCCCGTAGCCGTCGGCGTCGAGGCCGAGCCGGGGCGGCCGGTCGACGCCCTCGGCGACCGCCGCTAGTATCGCGGCGCCGGTCGGCGTGAGCAGCTCGCGGTCGACCGGGCCGCCGCCGGCCGAGAAGTCGGCGTCTGTCGCGATCCGGGTCGTCGCCGGCGCGGGGACCGGGTAGACGCCGTGGCTCGTCTCGACCTCGCCGCCGCCGGTCGCGACCGGCGTGGTGACGACGCGGTCGGGGTCGAGATCGTCGAGGAGGAGCGCCGCGCCCACCACGTCGGCGATCGCGTCGTCCGCGCCGACCTCGTGGAAGTGCGTCTCGTCGAGGTCGGTGCCGTGGACCGACGCCTCGGCGCGACCGAGGCGCTCGAAGGCGTCGAGCGCGACCGATTCGACCGCCTCGGGGAGATCCATGGACTCGACGAGCGCGACGACCTCGGGGTAGCTGCGAGTGACGCCGGCGCCCTCGGCGTGCGCGCGTTCGTGGGAGTGCTCATCGCCGTGAGTGTGGTCGTGCTCGTGGGGATGCTTATCATCGTCATCGCGCTCGCAGGCGTGACCGCGATCGCCGTCCTCGCCGTCGAGGAGCACGTCCACGGTCGTCGCTCGGATCCCGTTCCTCGTCGCCTCCCCGACCTCGTACCGGACCGGGAGCCGGTCGGTCACGGGCGAGAGGACCCCGGGGTCGGCGCCGGCCGCGATCAGCGCGCCGCAGACCATGTCGCCGGCGGCGCCGGTCCGGCCGTCGAAGACGAGCGTTCGCATGGCAGACCGGAGGCGATCGCGGGACAAATACCCCGTGGTCCGGGGGCGGCGTTCGAACCACCGCCGACGGGGGCGGCCGCTACGCCGTCTCGGCGGCCGCGAACAGGTACAGCTCGCCGATCACCAGGGCTCCGACCACCGCGAGCGGGACGACCAAGGCGCCGCCCGCGCCGAGCGCGTACAGCCCGAGGCCGAGGAGCGCGCCGGCAGCGAGAAAGGCGACGCGCGAGAGCAGCGACCGCATCGGGTCGGAGAGCGACTCGAACACGTCCGGAAATCGCCTCGAACGGACAAAAACCGTGCGCCGCGACCGGCCGCCGATCGACGGCGAAAACGCACGCTTACGACGGCGTTTTAAGTCGGGGCTCCGTACCGTGCCATATGATATCACAGTCCGTCGCGCCCGCCGATTCCCTCCGACGGATCGGCGGCGCCGACACGGGCAACAGGCTTATTCCCGAACCGGAAGGAGATACGAGTAACCCCCGCGAGGAACTATGAACGAAGTCCAACTCGAAGTGGCGAAGGCGTACCCGAACGACTCGGGGCGCGGCATCGCCCGACTCGACCCCGACACGCTGTTGCATCTCAAGCTCTCGCCCGGCGACATCATCGAGATCGAGGGCGCGGAGACCACCGCCGCGAAGGTCTGGCGCGCAGACCGGCAGGACTGGAACACCGACACGGTCCGCGTCGACGGCTTCACCCGCCAGAACGCCGACGTCGGCATCGGCGAGCGCGTCACCATCCGGAAGGCGGAGGCCGAGAAGGCCGACAAGCTCGTCTTAGCCCCGCCCGAGGAGGCGTCGGTCCAGTTCGGATCCGACGCCGCCGGCATGGTGAAACGCCAGATCCTCAAGCGCCCGGTCGTCGAGCGCGACATCGTCCCCGTGATGTCGTCGACGAACCACCCGTTCATGCGGTCTCCCGGGCAGGCGATCCCGCTGATCGCGGTCGAGACCGAGCCCGACGGCGTCTGTCTCATTACCGAGGACACCGAAGTCGAACTCCGCGAGGAGCCGATCTCCGGGTTCGAGAAGACCGGCGGCGGGATCACCTACGAGGACATCGGCGGCCTCCAGAACGAGATCCAGCGCGTCCGCGAGATGGTCGAGCTCCCGATGAAACACCCGCAGATCTTCTCGAAGCTCGGGATCGAGCCGCCGCAGGGCGTCCTCCTGCACGGCCCGCCGGGCACCGGGAAGACCCTGCTGGCGAAGGCGGTCGCCAACGAGACGTCGGCGTCGTTCTTCTCGATCGCCGGCCCGGAGATCATCTCGAAGTACTACGGCGAGTCCGAACAGCAGCTCCGCGAGATCTTCGAGGACGCGAAGGAGGAGAGTCCGAGCATCATCTTCATCGACGAGCTGGACTCGATCGCGCCCAAGCGCGAGGACGTCACCGGCGAGGTCGAGCGCCGCGTCGTCGCGCAGCTGCTGACGATGATGGACGGCCTGGAGACCCGGGGGCAGGTGGTCGTCATCGGGGCGACCAACCGCGTCGACAGCGTCGACCCCGCGCTCCGCCGCCCGGGGCGGTTCGACCGCGAGATCGAGATCGGCGTTCCCGACGAGACCGGCCGCAAGGAGATCCTCCAGATACACACGCGCGGCATGCCGCTCTCGGACGACGTGAGCTTAGATCACCTCGCCGACGAGACGCACGGCTTCGTCGGCGCCGACATCGAGAGCCTGACGAAAGAGGCCGCGATGAAGGCGCTCCGGCGCTACCTCCCCGAGATCGACCTCGACGACGAGGAGGTCCCGCCGAGCCTCATCGACCGGATGATCGTCAAGCGCGACGACTTCTCGGGCGCGCTCACGGAGGTGGAGCCGTCGGCGATGCGGGAGGTGCTCGTCGAGCTACCGAAGATCTCGTGGGACGACGTCGGCGGGCTCAACGAGGCCCAACAGCAGGTTCAAGAGTCCGTGGAGTGGCCGCTCACCTCCCCGGAGAAGTTCGACCGGATGGGCGTCGACGCCCCGAAGGGCGTGCTGCTGTACGGCCCGCCCGGCACCGGGAAGACCCTGATGGCGAAGGCGGTCGCCAACGAGACGAACGCGAACTTCATCTCGGTGCGGGGGCCGCAGCTGCTCTCGAAGTGGGTCGGCGAGTCGGAGAAGGCGATCCGGCAGACCTTCCGGAAGGCCCGGCAGGTGAGCCCGACGATCATCTTCTTCGACGAGCTCGACAGCCTCGCGCCCTCGCGCGGGCAGGAGATGGGGAGCAACGTCTCCGAGCGCGTCGTCAACCAGCTCCTCACCGAACTCGACGGATTAGAGGACATGGGCGACGTGATGGTGATCGGCGCGACCAACCGCCCCGACATGATCGACCCCGCGCTGCTGCGCTCGGGCCGGTTCGACCGCCTCGTGATGATCGGCCAGCCGGATCAAGAGGGCCGCGAGCAGATCCTCGACATCCACACCCAGGACACGCCGCTCGCGCCCGACGTGAGCCTCCGCGAGGTCGCGGAGATCACCGACGGGTACGTCGGCTCCGACCTGGAGGGGATCGCCCGCGAGGCCGCCATCGAGGCGCTGCGCGACGACGACGACGCCGAGGAGGTCGAGATGAAGCACTTCCGGCGCGCCATGGAGTCGGTGCGGCCGACCGTCAACGAGGACATCCTCTCGTACTACGAGGAGATCGAACAGCAGTTCGGCGGCGGCGGCGAGACGCTCCGCGACACCGGCGGCCGGGTCGGGTTCCAGTAGCGCCCGCCCGTCCCGGGTCCGGACGTCTCGTTCCGAACATCTCGTTCCGCGTCTTTTAACCCCGCCAGCGACCAAGCGGAAGCATGTCCCAGCCGCGCGTCCCGGGCGACGACGAGAAGGCGCTGGAGCTGCCCTGCGGGCGGACGATAGCGGCCGGCGAGCTGGACCTCGGGATGCGCGAGTTCGAGTGCGACTGCGGCGAGACGCACGCGGTCGTGATGGACGTGCATCCGCCCGAGCGGTTCCTCCCGGACTTCCTGGTCGAGGTGCTCCGCGAGGCGATCGAGACGACCAGCGAGGAGATGCCGGAGTTCGACACGCCGCACCTGCTCGGCGTGGTGTTAGAGGAGTTCCCCGAGTCCGTCGTCGCCCACGACGCCAGCGAGAACGCGGACGTCGGGTACGCGATGGCGTGGGTGACCGACTTCGACTCCCGACGCCTCCACGAGATCGTCGTCGAGCTCGTCGTCGAGCTGATGGAACACGCCGTGAGCCACGCCGACGACGACGAGGCGCTCTCGGCGTTCGAACGGGAGATGGTCGAGTTCGACGTGAGCGAGTTCGTCGAGCAGTACCGCGCCGAGCGCGACCTCGAGGCCGAGGACCCGTACGCCTGAGGACCCGAGAAGGGGTGCACGGTCGGCGACGGACGGTCGGCCGCGAACCGCCGAAACCCCGGAGAACGCTTGTCTCAGCCGCCGTGTCAGACGTTTGTCCGACTCCTGTCTCACTGAAGCATATACGTGCGGATACCGTACGTAAGACACATGAGCGCCGGCGAATACGACCGATACGACCGAATTCGCGGCGTGCTCGCCGAGGCCGACGAGCCGCTGACGGCGCGGGAGATCCTCGCGCTCGCCGACGAGTGCGAGGAGCTCGACAGCCCGCACCGCGTCGCGACCGTGCTCGGCCGGTGGGCGGAGCGCGGCGAGGTCGAGGTCATCGCGGACCGCCCCTACCGGTACCGGCTGGAAACGTGAGTGCCGGGTCCTGCGCCGGCCGGCGACCGCTCACGGCGGGAGACGGGCGGGCGTCGGGCCCCGGTCGCCGTCACGGCGAGACGATCAGGTCGAACCGGTAGACGCCGTCCCGGTACTCGAGGACGACGTTCCGGAAGTCGACCCGGTCCTCGTAGTTCGCTATCGGTTCGAGGTCCTCGGCGATACCGAGCGCCCCGAGGGCCTCGTCGAGCCTCTCCGACGGCGGCGCGCCCTCCTCGTAGCGGCGCGGCTCCTCGGCGATGGCGTCGTCCAACACGCCGGCCGCCGGCTCGGAGAGCCCGACCTCGTCCAGGTCGCGCTCGATTATCGCGTCTCGCGCGTACGCGGTGAACTCGCCACGCGAGTCGGCGATCTCGGCGATCGCGTACGTCCACTCCGGGACCTCGACCGTCCGTCGCTCGGCGACCGCCCGGAAGAACTCGTCCTCGTACTCCACGAACTCGAACGGCGGCGACGGGACGAGGGCGCTGGCCTCGGCGTCGAGTCCGTGGTGGAACTCGACCGCCTGGAGCTCGTCGAACTCGGGGTCGCCGAGGAAGCCGTCGTGGCCCGCGTACACCGCGTCGAGCGCCGCGTCGAGCACGCGCTCATCCTGGTCCGAGAGGTCGAACGGCTCACGCGCGACCGCCGCGTCGTCGGGCGGCGCCTCGTCGAGCCGTTCGAGCCCGAAGTGCCACCGCTCCCGTTCGAGGCGTCGTTCGTCGGTGATCCGGACCTCGTAGAAGGTCCCGTCGCGTTCGAGGAACGTCGGTCGCGGTCTGGTCTCGGTCCCCCACCTGTCGCGGCCGACGAGCGGCCACTGCCTGACGGTCACGCTGCCGGTGTCGAACAGCTCCGAGACGTACGCGGTCTTGGCTTCGGTCGTGAAGTCGACGCGGGTCGCGGCGTCGACGGCCGCGGGATCGGGTTGCAGGTACGGGCGTCCGACGGACGACAGGTCCAGTTCGTCGGCGATGAGCGCGTACGAGTCGAGGCTTCCCGAATTCAGACACCCGGCGGTCGCGGCGGTCGCGGCGGCGGCGCCGAGCAGTCGGAGGGCGCGGCGGCGGGAACAGGTCATACCAGTCACGGCGTTTTCGGTTTCGGGGTAAATCCCTTGCGGCGAGTTGCTCGGACCGACGGGCGGACGGTGACGCGGCGATCGAACCGGCCCTGACGGGTGGAGACGACGGGACGATACCGTTCCACGTGCCACGGTGTACCGACCACCGTGGTACGCTCTCACTTGCGAAAATCGAAAACTCGCTGCGAGATTCGTACTCTACCGCCGGCCTTATTACGATGAGCGTATTCCGTCCGCGTAATGAGCGAGGACCGGACGATTCTACTCATCGGCAGCGGACCGATCCAGATCGGACAGGCGGCCGAGTTCGACTACTCCGGCGCGCAGGCGTGTCGCGCCCTCCAAGAGGAGGGGGCCCGCGTCGTCCTAGTGAACTCGAATCCGGCGACGATCATGACCGACCCGGAGACCGCGGATCGAGTGTACATCGAGCCGATCACGCCCGAGGCCATCTCGGAGGTCATCCGGATCGAGGAGCCCGACGGCGTCATCGCGGGGCTCGGCGGTCAGACCGGACTCAACGTCACCGCGGAGCTCGCCGAGGAGGGCATCTTGGAGGAGTACGACGTCGAGGTGATGGGGACGCCGCTCGACACCATCTACGCGACCGAGGACCGGGACCTGTTCCGCCAGCGGATGGAGGACCTCGGGCAGCCGGTGCCGAAGTCGACGACCATCTCCCTGGACGAGGACGAGTCGGTCACCGACTTCGACGAGGAGTACTTCCGCGAGCGCGTGCAGGACGCGGTCGACGCGGTCGGCGGCCTCCCCGTCATCGCCCGCACGACCTACACGCTCGGCGGCTCCGGCTCCGGCGTCGTCGACGAGTTCGAGGAGCTCGTCGAGCGCGTCCGCAAGGGGCTCCGCCTCTCGCGGAACAGCGAGGTGCTGATCACCGAGTCCATCGCGGGCTGGGTCGAGCTGGAGTACGAGGTGATGCGGGACG
>NZ_CVRT01000152.1 GCF_001261915.1 Halorubrum sp. SD626R | reverse complement strand
AATAGATGTACACCCACGCGAGCAGCAGGATGACGAAGTAGATCCCGATGAGCGTGAGCGTCCCGATCGGATCGAACTCCGCGTCCCCCTCACCGCCCGCCTCGCCCGTCGCGTTGCGTGCGGTCTCGGTTTGTCCCATGGATCGCGGTAGTTCACACCCGAATATATACGATTCATCCGTTCCCAAGCCGTGGGAATCTTGCCGTTATCTATGACGTGACCGCGCCACGTTCGGGTATGAACTTCACACTCCAGCGGGCCCTGCTCCTCGTGTTGGGCGGCCTCGTCCCGGCAGCGGTGTTCCTCGTCGACCGCGCGGCGATTGTCGTCGGCGTCACGCTGATCAACGTCCTGATAATCTACGGGAGCCTCCGGGTCGCGACCGGCGGCTCCCGGCGGTTCAGTCCGGACGCGAACGGATCAGACGCGAGCGGACCCGACGAGGCGTAGGACGCGGCGCCGAGCGCCCATCTCCACCCATGTCGCACTGCACCCTCTGTGACCTCCCGACCGGGGACGACCCCCACACCGCTCCCGACGTCGACGGCGAGTTCTGCTGTCGCGGCTGCCTCGCCGTCGCCAGGTCGCTGGACGATGTCGACGACCGCGAGGAGCTCGACGAGCGACGCCCCGAGGCGGAGCCCGACGAGGCGTTCGACGGCGAGACGGCGTTCCTCCACGTCGACGGGATGCACTGCGCGACCTGCGAGTCGTTCCTGGAACTGACCGCTGGCGAGCGCGAGGGCGTCGCGGCCGCCGAGGCGAGCTACGCCACCGACACGGTCCGCGTCGATTACGACCCCGACGTCGTGAGCGCCGACGAGCTCGCCGAGGGGCTCTCCGTCGCGGGGTACACCGCGAGCGACCGGGCCGACCCCGACGACGCCGGCGACGACGGCGTCGTCCGCTTCCTGATCGGCGGCGGCTTCTTCGGGATGATGGCGATGCTGTGGTACGTCCTCTTCCTCTATCCGACCTACTTCGGGTACGAGCCGATCGTCGACCTCGGCGGCGTCTCGGGCACGTACCTGTTCGCGCAGGTGTGGGTGTTCGCCTCGATCGTCCTCTTTTACACCGGCTACCCGATCCTGCGGGGCGCCTACGTGAGCCTCCGAGCGCGGCGGCCGAACATGGACCTGCTGGTGTCGCTGGCGGCGGGGAGCTCGTACGCGTACAGCACGCTCGCGCTGCTCGTCGGCCGCACCGACCTCTACTTCGACGTGACGATCGCCGTGATCCTGGTCGTCACCGCCGGCAACCGCTACGAGTCGCTGATCAAGCGGCGCGCGACCGGGATGCTCTCCGAGCTGACGACCGCCGGCGACCGGACGGTCCGCACCGAGTCCGGCGAGACCGTCGCGGCCGAGGCGGTCGATCCCGGTGACCGGCTCCTCGTGCGCCCCGGCGAGCGCGTCCCCTTCGACGGGACGGTCGCCGAGGGGACCGCCGCCGTCGACGAGGCGCTCGTCACGGGCGAGTCGCTCCCGGCGACGAAGCGGGAGGGCGACGCGGTCCGCGGGGGCACCGTCGTCACCGACGCGCCGGTCGTCGTCGAGGTCGGTGAGGACGCGACGAGCACGCTCGACACACTCGTGCGGCTGCTGTGGGAGATCCAGAGCTCGCGATCGGGCGTTCAGCGGCTCGTCGACCGGCTCGCGACCGCCTTCGTCCCGCTCGTCGTCGCGGTCGCCGTCGTCGGGGCCGGCGCCACGTTCGCGCTCGGGGCGGCGCCCGTCGACGCCGCGCTGGTCGGGCTCACGGTGCTCATCGTCTCGTGCCCGTGCGCGCTGGGGCTCGCGACCCCCCTCGCGATCGCCGCCGGGATCCGCGACGCGGCCCGGCGCGGGATCGTGATCGTCTCGGACGCCGTCTTCGAGGAGGCGGCCGACGTCGACACCGTGGTGCTCGACAAGACAGGCACGCTCACCGACGGCGAGATGCGGCTCGTCGACACGGTCACCGAGGGCGCGTCGCCCGACGAGGTGCGCCGCCGGGCGGCGGCGGTCGAGCGCGCCTCCGCACACCCGATCGCGGAGGCGATCGTCGCGGCCGCGGACGACGCGGTCGACGCGGCCGATCCGACGCCCGCGACCGACGGCGGCGCGGCGCGGGCGGCCGGAACGAGCGCTCCCGACGACGGGGACGACGACGCGCCCCCGTCGGTCGCCGACATCTCCGTCACCGACGTGACCGTCTCGGACCGGGGCGTCCGCGGCCGGATCGACGGCGACGCGGTCGTCGTCGGTCACCGGTCGCTGTTCGACGGGGCGGCGTGGGCCGTGCCGGCGTCGCTGGACGCGGCCGGCGAGGCGGCCCGGGCGGACGGGCGCGTTCCCGTCTTCGTCGGCTGGGCGGGCGCGGCCGTCGGCGTCCTCGCCGTCGGCGACGAAGTCCGAGACGGCTGGAGCGAGGTCGTCGCCGACCTCGCCGAGGGCGGGCGACGCGTCGTGGTGCTCACGGGCGACGCGCCCGAAGCGGCCCGGCGGTTCGAGGACCACCCGGCCGTCGACGAGGTCTTCGCGGCGGTGCCCCCGGAGGCGAAGGCGGAGACGGTCAGACGGATCGCGGCGACTGAGCGCGTCGCCATGGTCGGCGACGGGAGCAACGACGCCCCCGCGCTCGCCGCGGCCGACCTCGGCGTCTCGATCGCGAGCGGGACCGACCTGGCGGCCGACGCCGCGGACGCCGTCCTCCTGGAGGACCGCCTTGCGGCGATCCCGGAGTTGTTCGCGGTCACGCGCGGGACGAACCGGCGGCTCAGACAGAACCTCGGCTGGGCGTTCGCCTACAACGCGGCGGCGATCCCGATGGCGCTCGCCGGCGTGCTCAACCCCCTGCTCGCCGCGCTGGCGATGGCGACGAGCAGCGTCCTCGTGGTGACGAACTCGGCGCGGGCGGTCTATACCGACGAGTGACGACCCGTCACGCCGTCGCGCCGACGTGCGGCCTGACGGCGCGCACGATGGCGTCGACGTCGTACTCGTCTTCGGTCTTGTCGAAGACGACCTCGCCGCCCGCGCGGACGACGAACACGCCGTCGTCGCCGGTGATCAGCGCGACCTCGTCGAGCTCTTCGCCGAACTGTTTGAGCAGCGCCGCCGAGACGTCCTGAGCGCGGTTCAACATGCCGCACGGTACGCAGTACTCGACCTCGACTCGGGTCATACGGGTCTCGGTTCGCGCCGAACGGGGTTAAGTCCGCGCGGTGCGCTCGCCTCCTCGTCTCTCCCTCGTCAGACCACGAGCGCGTCGAAGACGACGGCGAACAGCAGCAGGCCGAGGTAGGCGTTCGAGGCGTGGAACGCGCGGAACGCCGCCGATTCCGTCTGCTCGTAGTGCAGCCGGACGACCGCCCACAGGAACACCGCGCCGAGGGCGACGCCGACCGCGGCGTAGAGCGCGCCGAGCGGCTCGGCGACGGCCGCGAGCGCGACCGCCGCGACGAGGGTCGCGCCGAGGTACCAGACGATGTGCCGGCGCGTCGCCGTCTCGCCGCGGACGACGGGCATCATCGGGAAGCCGCCGCGCTCGTAGTCGTCCTTGTAGGCCAACGCGAGGTTGTAGAAGTGCGCGGGCGTCCACAGGAAGATGACCAGCGCGAGCAGCAGCCCGCCGCCGCCGACCTCGCCGGTCACCGCCGCCCAGCCGATGAGCGCCGGGAGCGCGCCCGCCGCGCCGCCGATGACGGTGTTCTGCACCGTGTTCGGCTTCAACACGAGCGTGTAGACGACGCTGTAGAACAGGATCGCGACCAGCCCGAGGACGGCCGTCAACGGGTTCACCGTCCAGAAGAGGCCGAGGGAGACGGCCGCCAGCGACAGCCCGAACGCGAGCGCGTTGCGCACCGGGACGAGGTCGGTCGCCAGCGGGCGGTCGTTGGTCCGCTGCATCCGCCTGTCGATGTCGCGCTCGAAGACGTGGTTGAACGTCCCGGAGGCGCCGATCGAGAGCGCGCCGCCCGCGAGCGTCGCGGCCACGACGTACGGGGTGAACCCCGACCCCCCGGCCAGCGCCATCGCCGCGGCGGCGACGAGGCAGAGCAGCCACATCAGGCGGGGCTTCATCAGCCGGAAGTAGGCGGCCGCGGTCGCCTTCAGCCGCGGCACCGTCGCCGTCGGCACCTCGGCCTCCGGCGCCTCTTCGACCGGCGGGAGGTCGTCCGTCCCCGGCTGGAAGTCGACGGGAGCGTCGTCGGCGACGCCGGTCTCGGCCTCCAGCCACCACGCGAGCGCGGCCAGGACGGCGCCGAAGATCGTCACGCCCAGCAGGAGGTGGACGGGCCCCAGCGAGGCGGGGAGATCGCCGAGGGCGACGAGCGCGCCGACGCCGGCCTGCGCCGGGAACAGCAGGAGGGCGGCCGCGAGGGCGCCGCGGACGCGACGGCTCGCCCCGTCGCGCCACGCGAGCGCGACCGACAGGACCACGAGGGCGCCGACGACGGCGGCGACCGCCCGGTGGCCGAGCGCGATCCAGCCGGCGGTCTCGCTAGGGAGCGCGGCCCCGCCGCCGCAGAGCGGCCAGCCGGAGCAGGCGGCCGCCGCCTCCGTGAGCGAGGTCGTGGCGCCGACGACGAGCAGGAGGTACACGCCCATCGCCGTCGCCGCGAGGACCGCGGGGAATCGGTCGGGTATCGTCACTTGCACGAATTTGGGTGCGGATCCATATATGTCCCGCGCTTCGGCGGATCCGCCGGGATCGGGACGCCTCACCGCCCGCCGCCGGTTATCGGCGACCGTCCTCGTCGCCCTCGGCCGACCGCCCGCGCCGCCGGAGGACGTGGTCGACGATGTCGCCGCTGGAGAGCAGCTCCTCGTCGTACCGCGGCTCCCGCCCCGACGCCCGCTCGACGCGGCAGTCGATGTCGCGGGCGGCGAGCGCCTCGGCGATCCCCGCCTCGTCGTGGTGCTGGTCGTAGCCCAGCACGATCACGTCCGGGTCGAGCCGCTCGATCGGGACGAACACGTCCTCCGGGTCCCCGAGGTGCGCCTCGTCGACCGCGTCGAGGGCGGCCACCATGTCGCGCCGCTGGCGGGCGCAGAGGATCGGCTCGGGCTTGTGCGTGACGTTGGCGCGGCGGGCGACGATGGCGTGGAGCTCGTCGCCGCGCGCCGCCGCGTCCTCGAGGTAGTGGACGTGGCCGGGGTGGAGCAGGTCGAACGTCCCCTGCGCGACGACCCGCGTCATCTGAACCACGAGAGGAAGCCGCCGCCGTCGCGGTTCTCCTCGACGATCTCCGCGTCGATGTCCTCCTGGGTAAAATCGAAGAAGTGCTCGTCGGGCACCTCCACGTCGAGCACGTCGAGGGTCGTCTGGTTCCCCTCGTTGTCGAACGCCTTCCAGTCGCCCCAGCCGTACGGCGCGCCGACGATGATATGGACCTCGCCCTGCCCGAACGTCGCCAGGTCGGCCGCGCTCGGTCGGAGCGCCCCGTTCGGGTGCGAGTGGACGGACCCCACGGCCCGCATGTCGTTCGGCTTCATGTGGGTGCGCACGCTCGCGCTCGTCGGGTTCGACTCGGTGCCCGGGATGACGAGCACGTCGGTGATCACCTGTCCGTCTCGGTCGATATCGAGCTTCCGGGCGTCGTCCGCGCGGAGGAACCCCATGTACTCGTTGGGGTGGGTCTCCTCGCTCGCCTCGAGGACGAACTCCATCGTCTCTCGGGCGATCCCGAGGAGCTCGCCCGAGCGGAACAGTCGCATACGCCAGCGAAGGCGCCGTCGCCTCATAGGGGTTCCGGACCGCGCGACGGCGCGCTCGCGCCGCACTCGACGACGGGGGCGATCGCGCGGCACCGCCTCGCGCGTCGAGACCGGCCGAGACGCGAGAGAACAGCCTTAACACCGGCCGTTCCCGATACCGTTACATGAGCGAGAACTCCGCCGGGGATTCCGGCACGCGGGGCGATTCGAGCCCCGAACCCGACGCCGCCGCGGCGAAGGGGGCGGCCGACGACCGGCCGACCGTCTACGACCTGGCGCCCGACTGCACCCTCGAAGACGCCGAGACCGACGCGCTGTACCACGCCGAGGTCAACGGCGTCGTCGACTACGGCGTCTTCGTCGACGTCTCGGACGCCCTTTCTGGGCTCGTCCACGAGTCGAACCTCGACGGCGACTACGCGGTCGGCGACCGGCTGGTCGTCCGGCTGACCGAAGTGAAGGAGAACGGCGACGTCGCGTTCGACGACGAGGCCGTCGACGACTACCGAACCGAGACCGTCGCCCACGAGCCGACCATCTCCCGCGTCCGCGGGCTCTCGCCCGGCGACGAGGTCACCGTCGAGGGCGAGGTCGTCCAGGCGAAACAGACCGGCGGCCCGACGATCTTCGCCGTCGCCGACGCCTCCGGCGTCGTCTCCTGCGCCGCCTTCGAGGAGGCCGGCGTCCGCGCGTACCCGGAGATCTCCGTCGGTGACATGGTCCACGTCAGCGGCGCCGTCGAGACCCGCGAGAACGCCCTCCAGCTGGAGGTCGACTCGCTGAAGCGACTTCCCGACGAGCGCGCCGCGGAGGCCCGCGAGCAGTTCGAGGCCGCCCTCGACGAGCGGGCCGCGCCGGCCGACGTCGACCCGCTCGTCGAGTGGGACGCGTTCGAGCCGATCCACGAGGACCTGCGCGAGCTGGCCCGGCTCCTCCGCCGGACCGTCCTCTCCGGGCGCCCGATCCGCGTCCGCCACCACGCCGACGGCGACGGCATGTGCGCGGCGATCCCGGTCCAGCTCGCCTTAGAGAACTTCGTCCAGGAGGTCCACGAGGACCCCGACGCGGCGCGTCACCTGTTCAAGCGGCTCCCGAGCAAGGCGCCGTACTACGAGATGGAGGACGTGACCCGCGACCTCAACTTCGCGCTGGAGGGCCGAGCCCGCCACGGCCAGAAGCTCCCCTTCCTGCTGATGCTCGACAACGGGTCGACCGAGGAGGACGTCCCGGCCTACGAGAACCTCGCGCACTACGACATCCCCATCGCGGCCGTCGACCACCACCACCCCGACCCAGAGGCGGTCGAGCCGCTGCTCGACGCCCACGTCAACCCCTACCTCCACGGCGAGGACTACCGGGTCACGACGGGGATGATGTGCGTCGAGCTCGCCCGGCTGATCGACCCGTCGATCACCGAGGAGCTCGAACACGTCCCCGCGGTCGCCGAGCTCTCCGACCGCTCGAAGGCCGAGGCGATGGACGATTACATCGCGCTCGCCGAGAACGCGGGCTACGACGAGTCCGACCTGCTCGATATCGGCGAGGCGCTCGACTACGCCGCCCACTGGCTGCGCTACTCCGAGGGGAAGACACTCGTCAACGACGCGCTGAACGTGGGCTGCGAGGACGAAGGGCGCCACGAGGAGCTGGTCGAGTTCCTCTCCGAGCGCGCCGAGCGCGACGTCGACCGCCAGCTCGACGCGCTCGACGACCACGTCGAGCACGAGCGGCTCGCCTCCGGCGCGCACCTCTACCGGATCGACCTCGACGAGTACGCCCACCGGTTCACCTACCCGGCGCCCGGCAAGACGACCGGCGAGCTCCACGACGCCCGCGTCACGGAGACGGGCGACCCCGTCATCACGATCGGCTACGGCCCCGACTTCTGCGTGCTCCGGTCCGACGGGGTCCGGCTCGACATCCCGAACATGGTGACCGAGCTGAACGAGGAACTCCCGGAGGCCGGCGTCTCCGGCGGCGGCCACCTCGTCGTCGGCTCGATCAAGTTCGTGAAGGGCCGCCGGAGCGCGGTCATCGAGGCCCTCGTCGAGAAGATGGCCGAGGCGGAGATCGACGAGGCGCTCTCGTCGACGGCCGCGCTCGACGACTGAGGCGCTCTTCAGGGCGATCCCCCGCGGGAGTCACGCGAAGGTCACCTCCCGGCGCGCGACGAGGCCGGCGCCGGCGACGACGACCGCGAGTCCGCCCGCGAACCCGACCGGCAGGTGGACCCCGCCGCCGCGCCAGTCGGCCGCGTAGGCGCGAGCGTAGAAGTCGGCCACGGCCTCGCTCTCGACCGCGAGCAACACCTCTCTGTTCTCCGTCGCGGCGCCCGCGTTCCAGTTGAGGCTCCCGACGACCGCGGCGTCGTCGATCACGACTCCCTTCGCGTGGACCTTCCCGTACCGGCCGCGCGGCTCCGCGACGGCGACCGCGATCGGCTCGTCCGCGAGCGACTCGGCGAGCGCGCGGTTCTCCTCCCGGTCGTACCACGCGTTCGACAGCAGCAGGTGGACGTCGACGCCGCGGTCGGCCGCCCGCCGGAGCGCCCGGACGAGCCGGTTGTCCGGGCCGCCCGTCCGCGGAACCAGCGCCAGCACCCGGTCGTCGGCGGCGTCGATCCGGGCGACCAGCCGGTCGGCGGCGTTCCCGGGCGTCGTCAGGAGCTCGACCTCCGCGGCCCTCGGCGTCGGCGCCTCGAACCGCGTCGGGTAGCTCCCGTTCGCGACGCCCCCGTCGTGGAACTCGGCGTCGGCGCGGAAGGCCGCCCACGACCGCGCGTCGGGCGCCGCGGCGTCGGCGCGGAACAGGGCGGCGAGGTCGTCCGCGGCCGTCGCGCCGGCGGTCGCGGACCGCGGCGTCCCGGTGACGACGCCCCACCCGCGGTTGGTCCGGCCGCCGGTGCCCGAGGCCTTCCAGTTCTCCGTGAGGACCACCGCGCGGTCGTCCGCGACGGCGTACTTCGCGTGATGGAAGCGGAACCGCTCGGGGTCGCCGTCGAGGACGCGCACCTCGACGCCGGCGGCGGCGACCCGGTCGAGGAGCCGGGCGCTCCGCGCGGAGAACCCGCCCACCGGCGACCCCTCGACGAGGACGCGGGCCTCGACGCCGCGGTCGGCGGCGGCGACGAGCAGGTCGACGACGCGCTCGGACCCCAGCGTGTAGCCGGCGAGCAGCAGGCGGTCCTCGGCCTCGCGGAGCGGCTCGACGGGCCGCCCCGGGCTGTCCGGTAGCACGAACGGGGTCACGGTGGCGTCTCCCGTTCGGACCGCGGGCCGCGGATCGTACCCCCGCGGCCGCCACTCGCCCCAGTCCGCACGCCATCGATGCCCCTCGGGCGCGCGGTCGTAGTCGACCACGGCGACCGCCGTCCCGTTCCGACGGAGCGCGATCCGGTCGCCGGACGCGGCCAGCGGGAAGTGGCCGTCGAGCGCGCGGAGTTCGGGGGTTCCGGCGCCGTCGTCGTGGGCGCCGTAGACACCGACTGCGGTCTCGTCGTCGAGCAGCGGCGTCGTGTTCGCGGGGTCGTTCGACAGGGCGACGACCCCCCTCGCGTCCGCCGGGATGTCCGCCTCGTAGTAGCCGTCAGAGAGCGACCAGTTCCCGCGCTCCGGGAGCCGGACGACGAGGTACTCACCGCGGTTCTCCGCCGCCGTCGGGTTCGGGAACAGCTCGAGGATCCGCGGCTGCTCCGCCACGAGGGTCCGGTTCCGCGGCTCGTCGCTCGATCGATCGACGTCGGCGATCGAGTCGTTGCCGGCGTCATCCGCCGCTGCCGCGCCGGTCGCGGCGGCCGTCAGGACGAGTAGCCCGAGCGCGACGGCGGCGACGCTCGCGACGGCGGCGACGACGCTGGTGGCCGAGTCGGTCGCGAGACGGGACGGCACAACTGACACGGGGGGTCTGCCCGCGGTATCGAATAAAAGGCGTCGGGCGGGACGCCCGACGGTCAGGCGGACGAGTCAGGCGGTCGCCGACGCCGCGTCGAGCGAGCGCTCGGCCTTCTCGGCCTCGGTGGAGATAACAAACGACCGCTCGTCGGCGTACTCAGCGACGGTCTCGAGGGCGTCGCGGGTGCCGATCTGGCGGAGCGCCCAGCCGGCCGCGGCGCGCACGTCGTCAGAGCCGTCGCCGGCGAGCACGTCCGCGAGCGGGTCGACCGCGCGGGCGTCGCCGATGAGGCCGAGCGCGCGCGCCGCGTGGGGACGCACGAGCTCCTCGGTGTCGTCGTCGACGAGCGCGTTCGCGAGCGGCTGGACCGCCTCGCTCGCCCCGATCTCGCCGAGCGCCTTGAACGTCGCCTTCTGGAGCTGCGGGTTCGACTCCTCGGGGACGTACCCCACGAGGGTCTCCGTCGCCTCGTCGGCGGCCATCTTCCCGAGGATGCGGATCGCGAACTGGTCGCGCTTCTCCGCGCGACCGAGCAGCTCCTCCACGGAGGCCTCGGTCTTCCCGCGCTTGCCCATACGTTCGAACGCTTCGAGGCAGTGGCGCTCCATGAAATCGGAGGTGAGCGAGTCGAGCGCGAGCAGGACCATGTCGACGTTGCCGCGCGTCTCGTGCTCCTTCAGCGCGGCCCACTCCACCGGGAAGTCCTTGTAGTGGCCGAGCACGTCGTAGTACCCCTGCGCGCGGAGCTGCTCGTGGGTCTCCAAGTCGTCCCACTCCTCGGCGTCGTCGAGGCCGGCCTCCAGGTCGTCCGTCGCCTGGACGAGCGCGGCGATCGTCTCCGCGTCGTCGTCGGGGTCGAGGGCGGCGTCCGCGACGCCCGCCGCGACGGCGTCGAGCGCGGCGACGAGAACGGTGACGCGGTCGTCGTTGGCGCCGGCGTCGTCGGTCTCGTCGTCCCCGGTCTCGTCGTTCTCGGCCTCGTCGCCCGCGTCGGCGGCCGCGCCGTCGGTGTCGCTCTCGTCGCCTCCGTCCGGGTCCGCCTCGATCGCGTCCGGGTCCGCCTCGATCGCGTCCGCGTCCACCTCGTCGTCGACCGCGTCGGCGGCCGCCTCGACGAAGGCGCTCACCGCGTCGGCCGCGTCGTCGCGGCCGGCGGCGGTCCACTCGGTCCCTTCGAGCGTCGCCTCGGCGCTCTCGATCGCGTCGACGACGTCCTCGGCGTAGGGGCCGCGCGCCGCCTCGACGCCCTCGCGCAGCTCGGCGACGCGGTCTTCGAGGTCGCCGCGCGGGTCGTCGATGTCCTCGTCGTCCTCATCCGGCTCGGGGAGGCCGGCCTCCTCGATCCCCGTCTCGGCGTCGTCGAGGAGGGCGTCGACGTCGTCGAGGTCCGCCTCGGTCTCGGCGTCGTCGAGGAGCGCCGCGATCTCGTCGAGGTACTCGTTCAGGGACTCCTCGGTCGCTTCGTCGGGAAGCGCCGGCGCGGCGGCCGCGTCCGTCGACTCGCCGGCGCCCTCCTCCGCGTCGTCCGCGGCGTCGGCCTCCTCGGAGGCGTCGGCCGGGTCGTCGTCGCCGTTGCTCATACACCACGAACTGCGCGCGTAGTCCATTAAGACGTTTCCCTTCGCGGGCGGACGAGCACGCCTTTCGGAGGGGGCCGACGCCGGTGCGCTGGCCCCGAAGAGCGGGACCGACGGCGATCCCGGACCGAACGGCGCACGCCGATCGCCGTGACGTGGCCATTGATATGGGCGATCTGAGAAAATATTTTTCGATATATAGAATTCTGATTACCATCGTGGAAACAGTTAAGTGCCCCACGCGCGTACGTAGAGGTAGACATGAGTACCCAGAAAGAGGCACGTCAACGCTACGGAGACGTTCACGAGAGCGAAGCGCTACGCGTTCCCGAGGAGAAGGCCGAGCAGCTCGTCGACGCGCTCAACACCGACCTCGCGGCGACGTACGTCCTCTACCACCAGGTGAAGAAGCACCACTGGCTCGTCGAGGGCGCCGAGTTCCACGACATCCACGTCTACCTCGGCGAGGTCGCTGAGGACCTCGAGGAAGGCGCAGACGTGCTCGCCGAGCGCGCGCAGGCGCTCGGCGGCGTGCCGCTGTCGGGCGGCGCGAACTACGAGGAGCACGCGCCGGTGAGCCCGGAAGACGCCGACGCCTACGACATCCGGACGGGGCTGGAGAACGACCTGGAGATGTTCGGCGACATCACCGAGATGCTCCGCGAGCACATCCAGCTCGCCAACAACCTCGGCGACTACAACACCGAGGAGCAGCTCCGCGACATCCTCATGGACGTCGAGGAGCACGGCCACCACATCGAGCACTACCTGGAGGACGACACCCTCGTCACCCAGGCTACGCTCGAATAGACGCGTCGCGGCCGCCGCTTCCGACCGACGCACGGGCGCCCCTCGCTCGAACTCTCTCGTTCTTTTTCACCCGTCAGCGACGGTGCTAGCGGTTCGACCGACGGGAACTCCTCGCCGGGATCACCCGAGTCGTTCGTCCAGAATGAGCCGCGTCTTCGTCGACTTCACCTCGTCCATCTCGCGGGCCTGCGAGATGAGCTCGTTGACGGCGCGGGTGTCGACGGCGTCGACGACGAGGACGATGTCGTCCTCGCCCGACACCTGCCAGACGAAGTCCACCTCCTCCCACCCGATCATGCGCTCGCCGACCGCGGCGGTGTCGACGTTCATCTCCACCGAGATCTCGATCATTGCCTTCACGTTGCCCGTGCGGGTCGTGACGGTGAACCGCTCGATGACTCCCTCCTCGGTCATGCGGTCGACGCGGTTGCGCACCGTCCCCTCCGAGGTGCCGACTTGGTCGGCGATCTCCGTGTACGGAGTTCGCGCGTCCCGTCGCAGGATCGAGAGGATCCGACGGTCGAGGTCGTCCATACCCGACCTACTCCCCCCGGCGACTTACTCGTTACGAATATCGTAACGAATCTACGAACGACGCATTTATTACCCTTTACGCGTACGTTTCTCGTAATGTCGGACGCCTACATCGCGCTGGCCGACGGACGCGTGCTCGAAGCGCGCGCCCGCGCGCCGGGGCGCACCCGTGGCGAACTGGTGTTCACGACCGCGTACACCGGCTACGAGGAGTCGCTCACTGACCCCTCCTACGCCGAACAGATCCTCACCTTCTCGTACCCCCTGATCGGGAACTACGGCGTCCGAACCGAGCGGTTCGAGTCCGAATCGGTCCAGCCCCGCGCGGCGATCGCCCGCGAGCTGACCGACGACGTCGCCGAATGGCTCGCCGGCGAGGGCGTCCCGGCGGTCGACCACGTCGACACCCGCGAGATCGTCACGACCGTCCGCGAAGAGGGCGCGATGGCCTGCGGGATCGCCGCCGGTCCGGACGCGACCCCCGAGGACGCGGTCGCGGAGATGGAAGCGTGCGAGCCGATGAGCGCACATACCGACATCGGCGCGCAGGTGTCCGTGTCGGAGCCGACCGTCCACGAGGGCGGCGGCGCCGCCGACGTCGCGATGCTCGACTGCGGTGCGAAGGGCTCGATCATCTCCTCGCTCACAGAGCGCGGGGCCGATGTCCACGTGCTCCCGTACGACGCGACCCCCGAGGACGTCGCCGCGGTCGACCCCGACGTGCTCTTCGTCTCGAACGGCCCGGGCGACCCGGAGAACTTCGCCGCGGCCCACGAGGTCGTCGACGCCTTCGCCGGCGAGCTGCCGATGGCCGGCATCTGCCTCGGCCAGCAGGTGATCACGAGCGCGCTCGGCGGCTCGACCGAGAAGATGATGTTCGGCCACCGCGGCGTCAACCAGCCCGTCAGGGACCTCCGCACCGGGCGGGTCGTGATGACGACGCAGAACCACGGCTACACCGTCGACGACACCGGCCCGCTGGAGGTGACGCAGGTGAACGTCAACGACGACACCGTCGAGGGGCTCGACAGTGAGGAGCTCGACGTCATCACCCGCCAGTACCACCCCGAGGCGAACCCCGGCCCGCACGACTCGCTCGGCTTCTTCGACGAGGTGCTGGAGCTGGCGGAGGCGACGCCGCACGTCGCCGCGGACTGACCGTCGCCGACCGACCGTCGCCGGCGCCCGTCGCTCCGCGCTCGACGATCCCCGCTCTACCGTTCCCCTCCCGCTGACCGCCCCGGAGTACCACCCGCCCGACGCCTGCCGGTTCCCGCGTCGGATCCCCCGTTCTCATCGCCCGCGACCGGCGACGTTTTCCCCCGGCCAGACGCAGTGTCGCGCATGACTCTCGAGATCCTCCTCACCAACGACGACGGGATCGACGCCGTCGGGATCCGGGCGCTCTCGGACGCGCTCTCGCGCGAGCACGACGTGACGGTCGTCGCGCCGAAGCGGAACCAGTCCGGGGTCGGCGGCGCTCGGTCGTGGTGGGAGACCACCGTAGAGTACGCCGAAACGGACGCCGGCTACGCGGTCGAGGGCACCCCCGCCGACTGCGTCGCCGTCGCCGAGGTCGCGCTCGGGCTCGACCCGGACGTCGTCGTCTCCGGCTGCAACCACGGGCCGAACATCGGCGCGCACATCCTCGGGCAGTCCGGGACGGTCGGCGCCGCGATGGAGGCCGCCTTTCTCGGCACGCCCGCGATCGCCGCCTCGCTGTACGACCGCGGGAACCTCCCCGTCCCGCCGACGCTCGCCGCCGAGGACTTCGCGCTCGCCGCCGAGGCCGTCCTCGACCTGCTCGACCGCGCGGAGGAGCCGGCGGGCGACGCGAGCGACGGGGAGGGCGGCGACTCGGTCGCGCTCCCGTTCGACGCCGACGTGTTGAACGTCAACGCCCCGGCCGCGGACGACGAGGCCGCGAGCGACCCGACCTATCGGATCACGGAGCCCGCGCGCGGCTTCGACGTGATCGAATTCCGCCCGGGCGAGGAGGGGCCGGACGAGGAGAACGTTCCGGAGGGCTGGGAGTTCGGCGAGCGGCGCGGCGAGATGGGGATGGAGTTGCGCGACCGCTTCTGGCGGGAGTTCCTCCGCGGCGACGTCGCCGACGACCCGGGGTCGGACCGGCTCGCGGCGGTCGAGGGCGAGGTGAGCGTCTCCCCGCTGTCGTCGTCGCGGTCCGTCGCCGGCGACTGCGCGGGCGAGGTCGTCGCCGTCGGCGGAGAGGTACCCCGGCGAGCCGACGGGGACTGAGTCCGGGGCGCGAGCCGGGGTCGTTCCCCCGGAAGCGCCGGTCTATCGGCGTCGCCCCGGCCGCCGCGATCCGCCGGTGAACTCGCCCGCGAGCCGCCCGAGGTACCACACGAACAGCAGTCCCAGCAGGAGCCCGACGCCGAGGGCGGCGAGCAACTCCAGCGGCGTCGGGCTCCACTGGAGCGCGATGAGGGGCGGCGAGACGGCCACCAGGAGGAGGAAGCCGAGCTTGATCCTGCGGTTCCCCGCGTCGCGCTCCGCGTCCGACATGGGTCCTACCACGCCGACCCCTCCGCCGGCCGGAGGACGCCCCGAGTCGCGCCCGTGTTCATGCGTCACCCACGGCGCGACGCGACATCAACCCGGCGAACCGCGACTACATAAATCGCGCCTCCGGCGTGATAAGCCTCTCGACCGTTCACGGGCGTAAGGCCTCCCTAACGCGTCCGTCGAGCCGTGAACGGTCTCGGTCGTTTAAGTTCGTCCGCGCGCTGGTTTCGATTACCCCTACCCGCGGCCCCGCCGCGACCGTCCCGCCGACATCACCGTTCGCGCCTCGCACGGCGATCTCCCGTCGGCCGCCGTTCCGCGGCGCTTTTGAGCCGACCCCGACAACCGACGGGCATGGACGACGAACTCCGCGAGCGCGTCGAGGCGGCCGGCGAGGCCGCCGCGCTGTTCAACGCGCTCAAACACGGCAGCGACCCGGACGTGGGCGCTATCATGGGTCCCCTGATGGGCGAGAACCCCGAGTTCAGACCGCACGGCGACCAGATTCCGGGCGTCGTCGCGCCGGTCGTGAACCGGGTCGCCGGCATGGACGAGGCCGAGCGCCGGGAGCGGCTCGGCGAGCTCGCGCCCGAGAAGCTCGCGGAGCTGGAGGCCGACGACGAGGCGGACGAACACGTCCTCCCCGACCTCCCGAACGCCGGGGACGGCGCGGTCGTGATGCGCGCCGCGCCGAACCCGAACGGCCCGTGGCACGTCGGCCACGCCCGGATGCCCGCGGTCATCGGGACGTACAAGGAGCGCTACGACGGGGAGTTCATCTGCCGGTTCGACGACACGGACCCGGAGACGAAGCGACCCGACTTGGACGCGTACGACGCCATCCTGGAGGACATCGAGTACCTCGGCTTCGAGCCGGACCGGGTAATTCGCGCGTCCGACCGGCTGGAAACGTACTACGACCACGCCCGCGAGCTGATCGACCTCGGCGGCGCCTACACCTGCTCGTGTTCCGGCGACGACTTCTCCGAGCTGAAGAACGCGGGCGAGGCGTGTCCGCACCGCGGGAAGGACGCCGAGACGGTCCGCGAGGAGTTCGATGCCATGGTCGACGGCGAGTACGGCGCCGGCGAGATGGTGCTCCGCGTGCGGACCGATATCGAGCACAAGAACCCCGCGCTGCGCGACTGGGTCGCCTTCCGGATGATCGACACGCCGCACCCGCGCGAGGAGGCGGCCGACTACCGCTGTTGGCCCATGCTCGACTTCCAGTCCGGCGTCGACGACCACCTCACGGGCGTCACCCACATCATCCGCGGCATCGACCTCCAGGACTCCGCGAAGCGCCAGCGGTTCGTCTACGACTACTTCGGCTGGGAGTACCCCGAGGTGCTCCACTGGGGCCACGTCCAGGTCGACGAGTACGACGTGAAGCTGTCGACGTCGACGATCAAGCAACTCATCGCGGACGGCGAGCTGACCGGCTGGGACGACCCGCGCGCGCCGACCATCCGGTCGATGCGCCGCCGCGGGATTCAGGGGCGGGCGCTCGTCGACTCGATGACCGAACTCGGGATGTCCACCTCCGACGTCGACCTCGCGATGTCGTCCGTCTACGCGAACAACCGCGACCTGGTCGACGACGACGCGAACCGCTACTTCCTCGTCCGGGACCGCGAGGACGCGCCCGCCGCGGAGCTCCCGGTCGTCGACGGCGACGCGCCCGCGCCCGAGGCCGGCCACCCGCGATTCCACCCCGAACACCCGGACCGCGGCGAGCGCGAGGTGCCCGCCGGCCGCGTCGTCGTCGAGTCTCCCGACCTCCCCCCCGAGGGCGAGCGCGTCTGGCTCAAGGGGTACGGCCCCGTCCGCTACGAGGGCGACCGGTTAGTCTTCCTCGACGCCGACATCGAGATCGTCCGCGAGGGCGACGTGGACGTGATCCACTGGGCGCCCGCCGACGAGGGCCTCGAAACCCTCCTCCGCACGGTCGACGGCGACGTGCGCGGGATCGCCGAGCCCGCGCTCCCCGCGGTCGACCCCGACACGGTCGTCCAGTTCGTCCGCGTCGGCTTCGCCCGGATCGACGCGTTCGACCCCGCGGCGACCGACGAGCACGACGGCCCGGACGGCTCCGAGGACCTCGTGGCGTACTACGCGCACCCGTGACCCACGTCTGACCCGGCGACGCTGGCGGTCGCTCCGCCCCGCCGACCGAACGCCTTCGTCGCGGAGTTTAAACCCCCGACCGGCGAAGCGGGGGTAACGATGGCCATCGATCCGAACTTCGAACAGAGCCGGGAACAGGTCGGCGAGGAGGACGGCGTCGCCGTCTGGGGACCCGTCGAGCCGCCCGAGAAGCAGGGGATCCGCGGCACGCACGTCGCCGTCGACTTCGACATCTGTCTCGCCGACGGCGCCTGTCTGGAGGACTGTCCGGTCGACGTGTTCGAGTGGGTCGACACGCCCGGCCACCCCGAGTCGGAGCGGAAGGCGAACCCCGCCGACGAGGACCAGTGTATCGACTGCATGCTGTGCGTGGACGTGTGCCCGGTGGACGCTATCGACGTCGACCCCGGGCGCGAGAACCGGATCTGATCGGTCGGATTCGGTGGAGTAGGGACGCTCGTTGTATCTGCGGTCGTTGTTCGTTTATAAACACCTGCTGCTGGATCCCCGGTGAACCACCACAAATCCCCAGCCGGGAGGCG
>NZ_CVRT01000151.1 GCF_001261915.1 Halorubrum sp. SD626R | reverse complement strand
TTCCCCGGGCGCTCCGTCTTGATCTGCGTGCCGGCCGCGAGGAAGTCGTCGACGAGGTGCATCGTCGCCGGGTGGACCCCGCCGGTCGCGAACCCGTGATTGCGCGCGCGACCGTACCGGAGCCGGAAGCCGCCCGCCTCGCTCGGGTGGGTGAACACTGGCCGGCCCGCGATGAGGTCGCGGAGGAACTTCTGTGAGGGCTTCGCCCGGGCCGGACCGGCTGGCTCGGCGGGCTCAGTGCCCTCGCCGTCGCCCGCGTCGCCCTCGCCGTCGTCCGTCCCGCTGTCGTCGTCGCCCGCTCCGTCCGATCCGTCGTCGGAGTTCCCCTCGTCGCTCTCGCCGGCCCCGTCCTTCCCGATCGTCCCGTCGATCAGGTCCTGGAGCCACGGCCAGTCGACCTCGTCGAGGTCCCGGGTGTACCGCTGGATCTTCGGGGCCTTCAGCGCGATCCCCTCGGCGGCGACGAGGCACATCCCGCCGCGCGCGGAGTTGGTGTCGACCCGTTCGAGGTCGCGGAAGCCGGAGACTTCCTCGTCGCTCGTCGCCTCCCCGTCGAGCATGATGGGAATGTGCTCGGCGATGAACTTCGACTCCTTGTCCTTCGGCGTGTACTGGAGCCCGGTCTCCTTGTCGTAGAGGGCGATCTCCTCGGCGTAGCGCTCGACCTCCACGTCGCGCGGCTTGTACTCGTCAATGCCCAAGAGCGACCGGGCGTAGTCGGCGACGAGCACGGAGAGCGCCTGCGCTGTCCCGCCCGCCGACCGGATCGGCCCGGCGTAGTAGACGTTGACGAACTCGGTTCCGTCGTCGTTCTCCAGCAGCTCGACGCGGTCGATCCCCTCGATCGGCGCGGCGACGACCCCCTCCGTCAGGAGGGCGACCGCGGTCCGGACCGCGCCTTCGACCTTCCCGGCGCGCGAGTCGTAGTCGCCGACCGTCCCCTCGACGAAGTCGGTGACGAGCTCTAAGGCCGCCTCCTCGCGGGACATCTCACCTTCCAGCTCGCGGACGCGCTCCGCGACGCCGTCGATGCCGAGGATGTTCTCGACCCGGTCGGCCATGTCGCGAGCGACGGGGATCTCGACTTCGGGCTCCGGGTCGTACCCCTGGCCCTTCGCCGTCTCCGCGAGCTCCAGCGCCTCGTCGAGCCGGTCTTCGATCCGGGCGAAGTAGCGTTCGTCGTCGGGTCTCATCGACGCGAGACCCGCCTCACAGCCATAGGTCGAGGTCGGTCGTCTCGTCGTGCGACCGCTCCAGCGGCTCGTCGAATGCGCGCAGGTGGCACTCGCCCGCCCAGACCGTCCCGGAGTCGAGGTGCCCGGCGAGGGCCTGCCCGCTCGGGCGCGACAGCACGGCGTGGGTGTGCGCGAACACGTCGCCGTCGAGCAGCGAGACGTTCCCGACACAGGCGGCGACCTCCAGCGGCTCGTCGAACGTCACCGACCGGTACTCCGTGTCGTCCTGGTCGTAGAACCAGACGTCAGCG
The DNA here is from genome assembly GCF_001261915.1 of Halorubrum sp. SD626R. GTDB lineage: Archaea > Halobacteriota > Halobacteria > Halobacteriales > Haloferacaceae > Halorubrum. The sequence goes on along the minus strand of NZ_CVRT01000151.1, from coordinate 4,305 downwards.
TCCTGGACGGCGCCGAGGGCCGTGAACCAGCCCGCCTCGACGTCCTCCGCGCGGGCGAGGTCCTCGATCTCCTCGCGCCAGTCGGCGCCGGTCTCGAATCGGGCGACGTACTCCGCCGTCGTCTCGACTTCCCGGTGGTGCATAGGAGTCGCCCACGGTCGCCGTGGGCAAAAAGGCTTCAGTCGCGGTTCGCAGTCACCTCGAAAAGAATTGATATAGCGATATTAGATATATACCCGAGGAAACGGCAGTGAGACGGGAAACCGAGAGGCTCGCCGCTACGGGGCGAAAACGCGGGAAAACGAGAGAAGGGAAACCGATTCAGAACGGGGCCTGCGGGCCTTCGTCGTCGCCGCCGTCGTCGGTCGTCTCGCCGGGGAACGAGGGCGACATGCCGCCGCTGCTGGTGCCGCCGAGGTCGCCGTCGGCGCCGGAGTCCATGCCGGTGTCGGCGTGGACCGTCTCGATCTCCGGGATCTCCTTGACCATCCGGGACTTGATCGCCTGGATCGTCATCGGCGAGATACCGCAGCCGGAGCAGGCGCCCCCGAGCTGGATCGTGACCTCGCCGCTCTCGCGGTCGAGGTGGTTGATCGCGGCGCTCCCGCCGTGCATCTGGATCTGCGGGAAGTTGCGCCGCAGGAAGTTCGTGATCCGCTCGCGGAGTTCGTTTTCCCCGTCGGCCGTGTCCGTGCTCATGCCAACGAATTGGCGGTCGGCGGGCTTATGCCTTTGGTTCGGCCGGACTCGAACCGCGAGACCCGATGTCCCGAACGGCGAATCGGGGGGAGTCGCTACTCCGGCCGGTCGACCTGAAACGTCCGGTGGAGCTCCGCCTCGATTCGGTCGACGTACTCCGCTAACGTCTCCTCGAACGTCTCGTCGTCGACGAGGACGCCCTCCAGCCGGTCGCGCGGGTTCTCAGGGAGTTCGACGCGGAACTCGCCGTCCTCGTAGAAGGGCTCGGACTCGTTGAGGATCGTCTGGTCGATCCCGTGGATCAGCTGCGAGTCGTGGCGCTCGTTCATGTGGTTGAACGCGTTCTTGTACGCCCGCTGGAGTTCGTTGAAGTAGTTCGCGTACTTATCCTCGAACTTCTCGGGGTCGAACTCGTCGGCCATACCTCGGTTGACGGCTCGACGAGGAAAAAGACGGTCGATCGCGGGCAGAGGCGCCGAAAAACGACGGCAAACGCGCCTCTGACCGCTGAAACGCACCGTTGCCGAGAGGCGGCGAATCGAGGAACGATCAGTCGATAAATTTTATAACGCTATATCAAACTGTTCGAGAGCGATTCGCCGCTCGACCGGGGTCGACGGCGCCGCGGGAGAAACGGCGTCCGGGACGGCGACTACCGCAGCCGACCGAGGAGCCGGTAGTCGCGGTCGGGCTCGTACCGGCGGAAGAGCAGGCTGTTGGTGAGCACGCTCACGCTTGACAGCGCCATCGCGCCGGCGGCCAGAGCGGGCTGGAGCAGGCCGAGCGAGGCGAGCGGGATCATCAGCGTGTTGTAGCCGAGCGCCCACACGAGGTTCTGTTTGATCTTCCGGAGCGTCGCGTCGGAGATCCGGATCGCCTTCGCCACGTCGAGCGGGTCGTCGCGCATCAGCGTCACGTCCGCGGCCTCGATGGCCACGTCGGTGCCGCTCCCGATGGCGGTGCCGACGTGTGCGACCGCGAGCGCGGGGGCGTCGTTGACGCCGTCGCCGACCATCATCGCCTTCCGGCCGTCGGCCTGAATCGACTCGACGGCCGCCGATTTATCTTCGGGGAGGACCTCGGCGCGGACGTTCTCGGGGTCGATCCCCACCTCCTCGGCGACCGCGCGGGCGGTGCGCTCGTTGTCGCCCGTGATCATCATCACGTCGATGCCGCGGTCGCCGAGAGCGGCGACGGCGTCGGCCGCGCTCGGCTTCACGGTGTCCGCGTCGGCGACGATCCCGACGAGCCGGCCCTCGTTCGCGCCAGCGGGCACGCGGGCGACGAGCATCGCGGTCTTCCCCTCGCTCTCTAAGCGTTCCATCTCCGCCGCGGCGGGGGACGGGTCGATCCCGTTGTCGCGCAGCAGCTTCCGGTTGCCGACTAACACCTCGCTACCGCCGTCGGCGTCGCCCGACGCGACCGTCGCACGGACGCCGTGACCGGGGACGTTCTCGAAGTCGGCCGGCTCGGGGACCTCGATCCCGCGCTCGCGCGCGGCCTCCACGATGGCGCGAGCGAGCGGGTGTTCGCTGCCGCGCTCGGCGATCGCGGCGAGCCGGAGCACCTCGGCTTCCGGGTCGCGGTCGGCGTCGAGGCCGCCGAGGTCCTCGGTACGCTCGCGTCGCTGCGCCGCACCGCCGTCAGGGAGCGGGTCCCCGTCGCGGTCGAACGCGATTACGTCGGTCAGTTCCATCTCTCCCTCGGTGAGCGTCCCGGTCTTGTCGAAGACGACGGTGTCGACGTCCTTGGCGCGTTCGAGCACGTCGCCGCCCTTGAACAGGACGCCGTGACCGGCGCCGGTCGCCGTCCCGACCATCGTCGCGGCGGGCGTCGCCAGCCCCAGCGCGCAGGGGCAGGCGATGAGCACCGAGGAGGCGAACACGACGATCGCGAACTCGGAGACGGAGACGGCGCCGCCGGCGACCGCGGGACCGCCCGCGACGAGCCCCCACAGCGGGAGCGCGTTCACGAACCCGGCGAGCGCCTCCGGAAAGAGGAACCAGACGGCGCCCCACAGCAGGGCGTTGGCGATGACCGCCGGGACGAAGTACGCGGAGATGCGGTCTGCGAGGTTCTGGATGTCGGGCTGGCGCGACTGCGCCTCCTTGACGGTCCGGACGATCCCCTGCAGCGCCGTGTCGGCGCCGACCTTGGTCGCCTCGACGACGAGCGCGCCGTTCTCGTTGATCGTCGAGCCGATCACCTCGTCGCCCGCCTCCTTCTCGACCGGGACGGACTCGCCGGTCACCATCGACTCGTCGACCGCGCTCCGGCCGTCGACGACGACGCCGTCGGTCGGAATCTTCTCGCCCGGCCGGACCTTCATCCGGTCGCCGACCGCGACCTCGTCGATCGGGACCTCCCGCTCGGTCCCGTCCTCGTCGACGAGCGTGGCCCGGTCGGCCTCCATCTCCAAGAGCTTCCGGAGCGCCTCGCCGGCCCGGCCCTTCGAGCGGGCCTCTAGGTAGTTGCCGAGGGTGATGAACACGAGGATGAGCGCCGCCGTGTCGAAGTAGAGGCTCCCGGCGATCGCGCCCGAGACCGCCGCGACGGAGTAGGCGTACGCGGTCGTGGAGCCGAGCGCGATCAGCACGTCCATGTTGGCGCGCCCGTTCGTCACGAGCGCCTTGTAGGAGTTCTCGTAGAACGGGCGCCCCAGAACGACCTGCACGGGCGTCGCGAGCAGGAACTGCACCCAGCCGATCCGGACGCCGAAGACGGTCTCCGGGAACAGCGCCCCGTCGAGCAGGAGGTGGTCGGCCATGAACAGCAGCAGGGGCGCCGCGAGCGCCGCCCCGAAGAGGGTCAGGCGGAGCTGCCTGCGGATCTCCCCCTCGCGGGCCGCGTCGCGGGCGTCGCGTCCGGAGTCGCTCGCGCCCGCACCGGCTCCGGATCCCTCGCCGTCGCCGGCCTCACCGCCGCTCCCCTCACGCACGGGCGAGTAGCCCGCCGACTCGATTGCGTCGTAGAGATCGCCGAGCGAGGCGTCGGCCGGGTTGTACCGCACCTGCGCCTCGTCGGTCGCGTAGTTCACGTCGGCGGCGATCACGCCCGGCGTCGATTCGAGGGCCTCCGCGTTTGCCTCCGCGCAGTTCGCACAGGACATGTCCGCGATCGCGACGGTGGCGGTCTCGCTGACCGCGCCGTAGCCCGCGGCCTCGACCGCGTCGAATATCTCGCCGAGGGACACCACTTCCGGGTCGTACTCCACCGACCCCTCGTCGGTGGCGTAGTTGGCGTTCGCCGAGACCACCCCGTCGAGGTCTTCGAGGGCGTCCTCGATCGTCGCCGAGCAGTTGGCGCAGGACATGCCCGTGACGTTCAGGTGTGCTGTTCTGGTTGGCATACCCATTACTACGTGTCCCACCCTTAGGCGGTTTTCTGCTTCGAAAGCGAGGCTCCAAGGGGCCGATATCTTCGATTCCAAAGCGAACACTGTGTCCGGGAAACCAGAGAGACGAGAAAACAGGACGATCGAAGTCATCAATTTAAAAGGGAAGGCGGTGGCGCGTGCCTGCGAGGCCGCCTCGCGGCCGAGCAGCACCGCGCGAGGGACGCGGCGACCGGAGGGAGCCGCGAGGCTGGGGAGGTGTGAGGTGCGGT
>NZ_CVRT01000150.1 GCF_001261915.1 Halorubrum sp. SD626R | reverse complement strand
TCTTCCACGCGATGGGCGGCCGCGAGGGGCTCGTCGACACGGCGGTCCGGACCTCCAAGTCCGGCTACCTCCAGCGCCGTCTCATCAACGCGCTCTCCGAGTTGGAGGCGCAGTACGACGGCACGGTCCGGGACACCTCGGGCCGGATCGTCCAGTTCGAGTTCGGCGAGGACGGTACCTCGCCGGTGAAGGTCTCCTCCGGCGAGGGCGACGGGATCGATGTCGACGACATCGTCGACCGCGTCGTCGATTCGGAGTTCGAGTCCGACGACGAGAAGGAGCGGTTCCTCGGCGAGCGCACGCCGCCGACGAACCTCTCGGAGCACTCCGGGCCGGGGCTGAACAAGGCCGCGGGGGTGGAGTCGGATGACTGAGTACGACCACGTCACCGACGACATGGAGGCCGTCGTGGAGGCGACGGAGCTCCCCAGCCGACTCAAAGACGAGGTGTACGAGGCGCTCGAACGGAAGGCCGAGGAGACCGGCGAGATCACGGTCGAGCAGGCCACCGAGGTCGCGACGGGCGTCGAGAACCGGTATATCGAGACGCGCGTCGACCCGCTCGATCCCGTCGGCACCGTCTCCGCGCAGTCGATCGGCGAGCCCGGGACGCAGATGACGATGAACACGTTCCACTACGCCGGCGTCGCGGAGATCGACGTCACCCAGGGGCTCCCCCGGCTCATCGAGCTGGTGGACGCCCGGAAGACGCCGGACACGCCGATGATGACCGTCCACTTGGAGGGCGAGTACGCGACGGACCGCGAGAAGGCCCACGAGGTCGTCTGGTCCATCGAGGCGACGCGCATCCTCGCGCTCGGCGACGTGTCGACGAACGTCGCCGACATGCTGGTGCGGATCGACCTGAACGACGACACCCTCCTCGAACGGTGGCCGACCCACTCCGACCCCTCGGAGGTCGCCGGGATCATCGCCGAGACCATCGAGGACTCGCTCGGCGTCGACGCCCGACAGTCGGGGACCGTCGTCGAGTTCGGTCCGAGCGAGCCGAGCTACCGCGAGCTGCTCCAGCTCGTCGAGCGGCTCCGCGACATCGTCTTCAAGGGGATCGAGGAGATCGAGCGCGTCGTCATCCGGAAGGAAGAGATCGACGGCGAGGAGGAGTTCGTCCTCTACACCGAGGGGTCGGCGTTCGGCGACGCCCTCGACATCGAGGGCGTCGACGCCTCGCGGACGACGTGTAACAACATCCACGAGATCTACCGCAACCTCGGCGTCGAGGCGGCCCGCGAGACGATCATCGACGAGACGAAGAACACGCTCGAAGAGCAGGGGCTCGACGACGTGAACGTCCGTCACCTGATGCTCGTGGCCGACATCATGACGAACAACGGCGAGATCGACTCGATCGGTCGCCACGGCATCTCGGGCTCGAAGGACTCCGTGCTCGCGCGCGCGGCGTTCGAGGTGACGGTCAACCACCTGCTCGACGCCGCGATCCACGGCGAGTACGACGAGCTCGACGGCGTCATCGAGAACGTCATCGCCGGCAAACCGATCTCGCTCGGCACCGGCGACGTCGACCTCCGGATGGGGTCGCGCGTCGTGGGCGACGACTGATGTACGTCGAGCTCTCCGACGAGGCGCGGCGCTACATCGGTCGCTTCGACGAGCTGACCGGGGTCGCGCCGAAGGACTGCCTCGTGGAGGGCGACCGACTCGTGTTCCTCGTCCCGGCCGGCGAGATGGCCGCCGCGATCGGACAGGCCGGCGAGACCGTCGAGGAGGCGGAGCGGCGGCTCGGCAAGTCCGTCGAGTTGGTGGAGGACGCGGACACGCCGGAGGCGTTCGTCGCGAGCGCGCTCGCGCCCGCCGCGGTCAACGCGGTGACGATCTCCGAGCAGAACGACCGGGTCGCGTACGTCGAGGTGCCGGAGCCGGACCGCGGCGTCGCCATCGGCGCCGACGGCGCCAACATCGAGACGGCCCGGACGCTGGCGAAGCGGCACCACGATATCGACGACGTGCAGCTGACCTGAGCGTCGGCGACGAACCGGCGAGGAGGGCCGGTGCGATCGCTCGCGGTCGGCAACGAACGACGGACGCTCGCCACCGTTGAGCCGATAAGCCGGCGCGAGCGTCCGCCGTTTCGTCACTGTGATTTCGCAAAACCACCTCAGAACGGACGAGAGGTGCCGTTCGAGCGATCTGAGGCCGTTTCTCCGCGTCGAAAGACGACGCTTAAGTAGCTCCGTTCGGAAGTGGGTGTACGATGGCGAACGGCAAATACGCGGCCCGTAAGCTCAAACAGGACCGGCAGAAGCGCCGCTGGTCCGACTCCGAGTACGCTCGGCGAGAGCGCGGGCTCAAGAAGAAGTCCGACCCCCTCGAAGGCGCCCCGCAGGCTCGCGGGATCGTGCTGGAGAAGGTCGGGATCGAGGCAAAGCAGCCGAACTCCGCGATCCGAAAGTGCGTCCGCGTGCAGCTCATCAAGAACGGGAAGCAGGTCACCGCGTTCTGTCCCGGTGACGGCGCCATCTCGTTCATCGACGAGCACGACGAGGTCACGATCGCCGGGATCGGCGGGGCGAAGGGTCGCGCGATGGGCGACCTGTCCGGTGTCAACTACAAGGTCGAGAAGGTCAACGGCGTCTCGATGATCGAACTCGTTCGCGGCAACGCGGAGAAGCCCGTCAGATGAGCGGGGAGGAAGCCGAGGCGGAGTCCGACGCGGACATCGCCGCCGACGAGCCGGAGCCGGACGCGCCCGCGAGCAGCGAGGCCGCCAACGAGAACGCCAAGCTGTTCGGCGTCTGGGACGTCACCGAGATCGCCTACGAGGACCCCTCGACGAAGCGGTACATGACCGTGACGCCCATCGCCCACACCATGGGCCGTCACGCGTCCAAACAGTTCAAGAAGTCCGAGATCTCGCTGGTCGAGCGGCTGATCAACCGCCTGATGCAGACCGACGAGAACACGGGGAAGAAACAGCAGGCGACGCGGATCGTCCGCGACGCCTTCGACATCGTCCACGAGCGGACCGAGGAGAACCCGGTCCAAGTCCTCGTCCGGGCCGTCGAGAACGCCGCGCCGCGGGAAGAGACCGTCCGCCTGAAGTACGGCGGCATCTCCGTCCCGAAGGCGGTCGACGTCGCGCCCCAGCGCCGCGTCGACCAGGCGCTGCTGTTCATCTCCGACGGGGTCGCCAACGCGACGTACAAGTCGACGACCTCCGCCGCCGAGGCGCTTGCCAACGAGCTCGTCACGGCCGCGGACTACGACGCCGACCGCTCCTACTCCATCGCGCAGAAGGAGGAGCGCGAGCGCGTCGCCGCCGCGGCCCGCTAACGCCGGTTCCGACTTCGAGCCGACGGGACGCGTTTCGCGGATTTTCCGTTTCGACCCGCCCACGGAGCGGCAGCGCTACCGGACGCTGAGACGCCCGGATCAACCGAGGACGACGGGCGAAACGGGAAGCAGCTGAAGCGGATCGATTGCGGCGATACAGTGATTAAAAGCCGTGAGCGACGGCGACGATCACTGGTAAATGACGAGCGCGGTGGCGCGTGCCGACGAGCAGCCGTCAGGCTGCGAGTCGCACGCGCGAGGGA
>NZ_CVRT01000149.1 GCF_001261915.1 Halorubrum sp. SD626R | reverse complement strand
AGGTCCCAGACGACGCCGCCGAGCCGGAAGTAGTTGAACATCAGCCGCTGGCCCGTCAGGTCCTCCAGTAAGTCCTGCACGCGCTCGCGGTCGTTGATGGCGTACATGAACGTCGCCGTGAAGTCGCCGTTCACGTCGAGCGCGAACGTCGCGAGCGCGAGCATGTGCGCGGCGATCCGGCACATCTCGGCGCCCATCGTCCGGATGACCTGCGCGTACTCCGGCACCTCGATCTCGGCGAGATCCTCGGCCGCGCGGGCGTACGCCCACTCGTTGAGCAGCCCCGCTGAGATGTAGTCCCAGCGGTCGGGGTACGGCATGATCTGGTGACGGTACGTCCCGGACTGCGCCATCTGCTCCTCGCTGCGGTGGAGGTAGCCGATGTCGGGCTCGACGTCGACGACCTGCTCGCCGTCGAGGACCGTCTTCAGGTGGAGCACGCCGTGCGTCGCCGGGTGGTGCGGCCCGATATTGAGGAACATCGTGTCGGACTCGCTGTCCTTGTGGTGTTCCTGCAGCGGGTTCGCGTGCTCCGGCAGCGTGGCGATCTGCGGCCGGTCCTTGTCGTAGTCCATCGACAGGGGGTGGCCCTGCCACGTCTCGGGGAGGAGGATCCGGCGCAGGTCGGGGTGACCGTCGTAGTCGATGCCGATCAGGTCGTACGCCTCCCGCTCGTGCCAGTCGGCGGTGCGGAAGACCGGTTCGGCCGACTCGGAGACGGGATCGTCCTTGTCGGCGGGAACGACGACGCTGACCTCCTGGGTCGGGTCGTCGTACTTCTTCAGGTGGTAGATCGACTCGTAGCGGTTCTCGTACTCCTGGGCGGAGACGACCGAGAGGTGGTCGTACCCCGCCTGCTGTTTCAGGGTCGAGAGCGTTTCCTGGACGGTGTCCGGGCGGATGACGAATCCGGGCGCGTTCAGGTGGTCGTCGCGCTTGACGACGAGGTCGCCGAGGAGCGCCTCCAGCTCGTCGGGGGTACGCTCGATCGCCGCCTCGTCGGTGTCCGGTCGTTCGAGGCTCATGGTGAATCAGCGAAGTTGTACCGCATGACGAGTTCGTCGTCGTCGATCTGGTCGGCCAGCTTGTCGACGAGCTCGTCGCGTTCGAGGTCGGAGAACTCCTCCAGCTCGTACGGCTTGACCGTCACGGGCGAGGCCTCGCCGTTGGCGACGCGCTCCTGGAGCTTCACGACGCCGTAGACGAGCGCCTCGGGGCGGGGCGGGCAGCCGGGGACGTGGATGTCGATCGGGATGACCTCCTCGGCGCCCTTGATCACGTTGTACCCCTCCTGGAACGGACCGCCGGAGATGGTACACGAGCCCATGCCGACCACGAACTTCGGCTCGGGCATCTGGTCGTAGACGCGCTCAATCCGCGGCGCGAACTTCGAGACGATCGTCCCGGGGACGATCATCACGTCGGCCTGCCGGGGCGAGGCGCGGGGAACTCCGCTCCCGAACCGGTCGAGGTCGTGTTTCACCGCGTAGGTGTGCATCATCTCGATGCTGCA